>CAMHRD010000058.1 GCA_946187365.1 uncultured Bacteroidales bacterium | reverse complement strand
AGCTTACAAGATTCGCTCTATTTTGGAGAAGACAGGCCAGAAATCTCTGCCGGAGAATATGGTAAACTTCACTCTCTCCAACTCCATTATCAGTTTTGCAACATGGGGTATTTACATAATAACCGTATTCTTCCTACTGAAGATTCCATCTAAGGCAATTTCCATTGTAGCAGCAGGTTTGGCTACCGGTATCGGTTTTGCGTTAAAGGATGTAATCAACAATTTCTTCTATGGTGTTTCACTTATGAGCGGAAGATTGAGAGTGGGAGATATTGTGGAGTGTGACGGAATTCGCGGTGTTGTAGATACCATTACCTATCAGAGTACAATGATAGAGACTGAGTACGGAAGCGTGATGGCATTCCCTAACGCCGCACTGTACAGCAAAAACTTTAAAAACCTTACCCGCAACCACGCTTACGAACTTCTGATACTTCCTGTTGGTATAAAATACGGCTCTGATGTTGAGAAGGTTAGAGCGATTCTGAAAAAAGAGCTGATGAAACTCAACAAGAAAGACAAGTACGGAAGACTAGTACTGGATCCTAAGTACGGAATAGTTGTACGTCTCTCTGAATTTGGAGACAGTGCTATTATAATTAAGGTTTACCAACAGGTTCTTGTGGAGGAGCGTTACCCATATACTTCTTTAGCAAACGAGACTATTTACAAAGCTCTGAACGCTAACAATATAGAGATTCCGTTCCCTCAGAGAGATGTCTATATCAAACAGGTTTCTGATGAGAAATGAGGATAGGTGTTTACTGTTCTGCTAATCCTAATATAGACCAGGAGTTCATCTGCGCTGCTGAAGAGTTGGGCAGATGGATTGGAGAAAAGGGCCACTCCCTTGTGTGGGGTGGCTGCTCTCTTGGTCTTATGAACATCATAGGGGAGGAGGCACAAAAGGCGGGTGCCCGTTGTATTGGTGTGCTGCCCAAAAAGATAGAAGAGCGAGGTAGAATCTTCCACAATCTGGATCTCTGCATTCCCTGCCACACTCTTTCAGACCGCAAAGACTTATTGGTTGCAAACAGTGATATCACCATTGCTCTTCCGGGAGGCATTGGCACATTGGATGAAGTGATGACGCAGTGCGCCGCCTCTACGGTGGGCTACCACTCCAAGCCGGTTATCCTCTTTAATATCAAGGGCTTCTGGAATCCCCTCATTGCTCTTTTAGATCACTTTGAGAGGGAGAATTTGATGAGGGGTAACTATCGCGATAGAATAAAAACCGCCTCTTCAATAGAGGAGATTGAGGCTATAGTTGAAACTTATCTGCATCCTTAAGCACAGGGAACTTTGAGCGGAACTTTGCAAGAGATTCCATGTCAATCTCTCCGCTAACTGCGCATTCTGTTCCCTCTTCCGCCTCGGCCACACTGTTTCCCATTGCATCAATAAGCATTGTTCCTCCAATATACCTGCAGGCGGGATCTTCACCTACGCGGTTCACCGCCATTATGTAGCACTGGTTCTCTATTGCCCTTGCAGGCAGAAGTTTACGCCATACCGGAACTCTGGTTGCAGGCCAGCTTGCAACATAGATTATTGCATCGTATTCAGGATTGTAACCCTCGTCCAAAAGGCGGTTGCGCACAAAAACAGGGAAGCGGACGTCATAACACACTTGCAACAAGATTTTCACACCGCGCCACTCAACAATCACTCTTTTATCCTCACCTGCGGTGTAGCGTTTGTTCTCTCCTCCGTAGGTAAAGAGGTGGTGCTTGTCATACTGCCAACATCCATCGGGAGTTACAAAATAGAGGCGGTTATAGAACTTTCCCTTCTCCTCCACGGCCACACTTCCGCAGATGGCGCAATTGCTCTCCTTTGCCTGCTTTTTCATCCATTTAAGGGTAAAACATTCACCCTCATTGTCCAGCTTTTCCGCTATACCGTCCGGAGTTGTAGCAAAACCGGTAGAGAACATCTCAGGCAGAAGGTAGAGGTCACTACCTGCGTTCTCCTTTATGAGTTTCTCATTCAGCTTGGCATTCCCCTTTGGGTCTGCCCATAAAATATCTCGTTGCAGCAGTGTTACTTTCATACCTCAAAGATACATTAAAAGAAAAAGGATGGCCAAAAATTTTGGTCATCCTCTTTTTCTTAAACGGCGCAGGATTAGTTCTCCTTTGCAGCTTCCTCAACAGCCTCTGCAGCCTCGTCAATCTTAGCAGCAGCTTCCTCAACAGCCTCCTGAGTCTTCTGGTCAGCCTCCTTAACAACCTCAGTAGCAAACTCTCCAAGAGCCTTTGTTACCTTGTTGTATTTTGGAACCCAGTAGAGATAGTAAACTAACAAGAAAATAACTGCCATAGCAACAGCAGCGATACCAAGACCCTTGTTCTTCCTGTTACCGAAGCATCCGATAAGACCGAAGATCAAAGCAAGTGCAGCGAAAATCCATCCAACTACGTTGAGGAGAGGGATAAAGAGGAAAAGAATTCCCAAAACACCCATTACGAATCCGGCAACAGCTAGTCCGTTACCTTTCTTTGCGGTTTCTTCCATAGTTAATTACACTTATTTGTGTCGTGCGCAACGTTTAGGTTTATACTTAATTGAACTAATTGTTTCTGCTTAAGCAGGGCAAATTTATAAAAAAAGTTTCAATGATATTCAACTTTTTATATATTTGCAGTCCCAATTGCCCAGGTGGTGGAATGGTAGACACGCTACTTTGAGGGGGTAGTGCCAGAAATGGTGTGCAGGTTCGACTCTTGTCCTGGGCACGAAAAAAAGGGAGACCAAGCGGTCTCTCTTTTTTTGTGCCCATTGGGCACTACCACTACCTTTTCTTGCTCTTGGAGAAGAGCCAGGACATGAAGTCAGGCATCTCAAAGGCTTTCCACCAGCAGACGTGGCCGCAGCCAGGGAATTCATGGTAACGGACATCTGCTCCGGCAGCCTTGAGGGCGCGGTAGGCATCTCTTGAGCCTGAAACCGGAACGGCAGGGTCACTGTCTCCGTGGTATAGGCTCCAGGACACGCCTTCAAAGTTTCCGAGTCTCTCCGGGTTGATATCTCCGCATATTGGAACTGCAGCGGCAAAGATATCCGGATGGCGGGCTACCGCATCAAATGCTCCTATTCCGCCCATAGACATTCCATAGATATAGACTCTATCAGGGTCAACATCCGAGCGTTGCAGGAATAGATGAATGAGTTCCATTACCTCTTTCATCATTCTGCTCTCCGGGTAGTCTTTTGGAAAATCGTAAGAACCGGGGCTCTTGTCAAATGCCCATGTACGACCTTCCGGGCACTGAGGAACTATTACAAAGCATGGATAATCCTCTCTGTTGCAAGGGTTTTGGAACATCTGGGCACCAAAGGTTGTTCTTTCATTATCATTTCCACGCTCACCTGAAGTGTGCAGGTAAAGAACAAGCGGATACTTTTCAATACTCTTCACCTTTTCCGGTGTAAGATAACGGTAAAGCAGGGTATCTCCGTTTGTGCAGATTAGTTTTCCGTATTCGTAAGATTGTGCTTTCAGTGTCAGAACTAATAGTAATGAAAGCAAAAGAAGTGTCCAACGTTTCATAAACAGAAGCTTTGGTAAAATTGTGCTCGGGACGGGAATCGAACCCGTACGAACATTTCTGTTCACAGGATTTTAAGTCCTGGGCGTCTACCAATTCCGCCACCCGAGCAAACCGTCTGCAAAGATATTAAATCTTCTTTAATAATTAACGGTTGAGGTAGTAGGATTGGAGGGCGGGGAGCTGACCGAGCCCTTCAATGTTGAGTTCTACCTTAAAGCCGTTTTTCTCCAGCATTTCTTTCCAATCTTTGGAGATGTCATTAACGGCGTGGTCTCCGGCAACAAACATCAGAGGAACAAGGGTTACGGTTTTTGCGTTGCCTTTCTTGAGGAGCTGGAGGGCGGTATCAAAGGTTGGGTAGCCCTCTATGGTTGCAACGTGCATATTTGTAAAGCCCTTTGCTTTAAGCATATAGTCCATCTGGCTGTAGACTGCGGTTGCCGGATCGTCTGTTCCGTGGCCAACAAAAAGAACATGGTGATAAGGGGCGTTGGTTTTGTTTCTCTCTGCAATTACGTCAGTTACAAAATCACAAT
Source organism: uncultured Bacteroidales bacterium (assembly GCA_946187365.1). Lineage (GTDB taxonomy): Bacteria > Bacteroidota > Bacteroidia > Bacteroidales > UBA932 > Egerieousia. The sequence goes on along the minus strand of CAMHRD010000058.1, from coordinate 2,866 downwards.
CCTCAACGGAGCAGAGCAGCGGAGTTTTAACCGTTATCTCTTTGAACTTTTCTCTGAAACTGTTTACCTCTTCATCCAGCATCTTGCTCTCCTTGCCCGGAATTATGAAGGTTGGAATTATGGTGACGCGGGTATAACCCTTATTGCTTAAGCGGGTTAAAACCTCTCCCGGAGTCTCTTTCTCTATACCCCTCTCTTTCAGCCTCTTAATCACAATCCTGGAGGTGTATGCCTCAAAGAGGTTCTCTGAAACCTCCTTTGCTTTATTGTTGAGCGAATCTATTGTAAGCGCTCTGGTCTGGTCATTGGTGGTACCAAAGTAAACCATCAGGGTAGCACTTTTTTCCTGAGTTGTGCTTTGGGCGGAGTTTTCTCCCTTGCAGGAGAAGAGTGCCAAAAGGCTGATAAGAAGTAAAATAGAATATTTCATCGCGATAGATATTTTTATTAGGGCTATAGGTTTATTACCTGTAGCTCTCCGTATTTTACAAGGTGGCGGAAGGCTTCTTCCTTTGTAAAGAGGCGGGCATAAAGACCGGCGGCAACAATAACTCCGCCGTGGGCGAACACCGCCACTCTCTTGTAAGGCTTTGATTTTAAATCTTCTAAAAAGGAGCTCACTCTGGCGTAAAGCTGAGGGAAACTCTCTCCGTTTGTAGCCGGAAGGGTCATATAATCTTTATACCACGCCTCAAGTGCGGGGTCTTTTATCTCATCATAGAGCTGCATCTCCCAATCTCCCATGTTCATCTCCTTAAGGCGCTCATCTCTTTCCGCATCTTTGAAACCGCAGAACTCCGCAAGTTTGACAGCTCTCTTCAGTGGTGAGGTAAAAGCCTTCTCTATAGGGAGATAGAGTTTAAGATTCTCCATTGTGATGGAGGCCTCTGCGGTAAATGAGGGGGCAACGTCTACATCACTCCAGCCGTAGCAGGTTCCGGGAGCAACATCTGGAGTAGTATGTCTTATAAAAATGACGTCCATTATATTAGAGAACAAATAAAGCTGTAAGGTAAACGGAGAGTTCGGTAAGGAGAAAAACGGCTCCGTTGCAGTCTCCTGTATAGCCCTTCAATTTCTTGTAAATGAGAAGATTCAAAAGGGCGCATACTACTACGGGTATAAGAACTATCGGGAGAATCTCTCTTACTGTAATGCCGGTTTTGTAGATGAAGAAGCCCAGCGGAATGAGTCCCTGCAAAAGCAGGAAGATGTAAGAGAGAAGTTTAGGTCTGCGGTAGATGTTTTTAGCCTTTGATTCATCCTCTTTTCTGGCGTACGGCATTAAGATAATGGTCTGAGAGGCAAGCATTTTTGCAAAGGGATCTGCCATAAGAATTACATAAATGCCATACGTTGAAATGTTGATGGAGCATATTGCCGAGAGGCAGACAAAGAGGGTTAGGAAGTAGAGTATTAGGGCAATGACTCCGTAAGTGCCTATGTGTGAATCCTTCATAATGGTAAGGATTCTCTGCTTGTCTCCTCCTGCGCCAAAGCCGTCAAAGAAATCTGCAAGTCCGTCCTCATGCAGGGCTCCGGTAAGAAGCAGCCTTACAATGATTACTGCAAGCGGAGCAAGGAGTAATGAATAGGGAGCAACAAGATAGAGTACCAGTGCAGAAACTGCAGCGGTAAGCCAACCGGTAAGAGGCCAGAACTCCACCACGCTCTCGTATGCCTTTTTAGGCGGCTGATACAACCTCCAAAGCGGGAGTCTTGTGAGGAAAACAAAGGCCGCCCAAATTCTTTGGAAGACATTGCAACGCTCTGTATTAGAAGTATTTTGTAATGTTTGCATTTTCAAAGTTGTTCATCTGGTTTATCATTCTTACTGCGGAGTCTATGATTGGAAAGGCGCATAGCGCTCCCGTTCCCTCTCCCAGTCTGAGTCCTAAGTTGAGCAGCGGTTTTGCACCCATCTTCTCCAGCATCATTTTATGTCCGCTCTCATCTCCGCTGTGGCAGAAAATCATATACTCCTTTGCTGCAGGGCATAGTTTGATTGCTGCCAGTGCACAGGCGCTCATTATAAAGCCGTCTACCAAAACAATCACTCTCTTTTCTGCGGCACGGAGCATTGCTCCAATGGCTGCAACCATCTCAAAGCCACCAAAGTATCTTATGGCATCCTCTGTGGTATAGCCTGGATTCTCTTTAAGGAATTTCTCAAGCGCTTTGCTGAGTATCTCTTTTTTGTGCTCAACACCTTTGGAGTTAAGACCCGCTCCCGCACCTATGCAATCGTTTAGAGGAATCTCTTCAAAGAGAGCCATCCAGATGGAACTAGGAGAGGTGTTGGCTATTCCCATTTCTCCAATGGAGATAATGTTGGAGCCCTCTTTAACAGATTCATCTACAAGCTCTTTGCCAATGGAGATTGCTCTGTTGAACTGCTCCTCTGTCATAGCAGGCTGGTGGAGGAAGTTTGCAGTTCCGGGTGCAATCTTTTTGTTGATGATAGCTGGGTATGGAGTCAAATCATAATCTACTCCCACATCTACAATCTTAAGTGTGAAGCCGTGCTGGCGGCAGAACATATTCACTCCTCCTCCCCCCTTTGTAAAGTTAATCATCTGCTGGCGGGTAATCTCTCTTGGAGAGACGCTAACTCCCTCTCTCTCAATACCGTGGTCTCCTCCAAAAAGCAGGTGGCAAGGGGCGGTGAGTTTTGGAGAAAGGGTCTGCTGGATAAGGCAAATCTGCATAGCCAACTCCTCCAGCCTTCCCAAAGAGCCCTTTGGTTTGTTGAGGTTGTCTATCTTCTCCTGAATCTCATTTTTCATTGAGAGAGCAGGCGGCAATATGTTAAAACACTCTTTCATCCCTTAATCTTTACCGCTATTCCGGATACCATAAGTATTAC
>CAMHRD010000057.1 GCA_946187365.1 uncultured Bacteroidales bacterium | reverse complement strand
TCATAGGTATTGCGGTACATGTCAATCTCATAGATCTTATAGTACTCGCGGGTAGGGTCGTTCATTATCATTACATAATCATCCGCATTGTAATCTGCAGGAACTATGCCTTTGTAAAACTCTATAGGAGTGGTCTTTACACTCTGTACCTTTCCGTCTGCATCTCTGAACTTCCAGGTGAACTCTGTAGGAGGTTCTCCAAGGCAGATTGCAAGAACTCTGTAAACATCCTTAAGAGTTCTCATCTTAATCTTCTGTGCTCTCTGATAGAAGTCTCCCATAGGGCCGCTGTAGTTCTCATACTTCATTTTCTCATAGAGTTCACGGACCTCATAGCCGCCTTTTCTCAGTATCTCCTTAAGGAGGGCGTTCATCTGGCTTGTGTTGTTGGAGTGCTCTGTCTCAGGCATAATCTCTGCCGGAACAACGCCGTATTTGTCTCCAATGTTTAAGAAGAGGTTCCACACTCCGCCGTCGCCGATAGGGTTCTGGAAGAGGTTGTCTACTGCTCTGTCTCCGAATGGTTTAGAGGCTGTGTTGATTACTGCCTCCAGGAAGAGGTTGCTCTTTTCAAGCATATCCCAGAAGAAGCTGTAGTTGTGTGAGAAATCAAAGTTGTTAACGTTGTACTTCTTCATAACTGCAGGGCGGAGGAAGTTCATTGAGGTGAACATCCAGCAGCGGCCGGAGCTCTTCTGGTCTGTAATTCCCTTAACGTCTGTGTTGTACTTGAAGAAATCGTCTGCATTCTGAGCTACGGAAGCATCGTATGCCAAGCCTTTGAGCCCTTTGTTTGCAACTACGATGTTGTGAATGGTTTTAGCGTAGCCGTCATTTACAAAGCTGCTTTTGAGCTCTTTAAGTTCGTTCTCTCCGAGTGTCTGAGCAGTGATTGCAGAAACTGAGAGGAGTGCCATTGATAAAAGGATAAGTTTCTTCATATTGATTGTTATTTCTTTCTGCCTGTCTTCAAAGTTAAGCAATTATGGGTTAATGGCAAGCGTTAGCCGCAGTGGAAGTAACGTTTAACCATCTGAAGCATCTCCTGAGGGCGGTTCTCAATCTCTCTGCGGAGTGAACCGTCTCTGTAAGATTTTAACTGACTGATGATTCCGTCTATCATATTTGGAGAGAAGACGCCTTCTTTTTCATAGTACTCTCTCTGTTTTGCAAGGCACTCTGCACTTGCCTGGCAGCTGTCCGGCAGTTGCTCAAGGTGAGCCACCTTGTCTGCGTGTTCTGCATCGTGAATATTGACGTTAACGTACTTCTCCTCTGCAATCTTAAGTGCCTCGTCTCCCATCTCTATTCCAATTCTGCAGGCTACGCAAAGAGCTGCTATTAACTGATATACGTCTGCGCTGCCGTCCGGTGAACGCATCTCCACGGTCTGCTTCTGGGTGGTGTCAATGCCGGATGGTTTTTCCAGAGGATTAGCAATGCAGGACATATCTCCTCCTGCTGTCCATCCCAGAGGAACTCTTACCAATACGGAACGGTTGCGGTCTCCCCAGCAAACATTTGTAGGTGCCTCCTGGTGAGGAACTAAGCGGAAGTATGATGTTGGAACTTTGTTTCCGAATGCGGTAATTGAAGGGGCCAAAACCATCATTCCTGCAATGGCTTTGCGGGCGGTAGGGCTGAGCACTCCGTTCTCTATCATCTGGCTCTTGCCCTCCTTGTTTATCTTCATGTGAATATGCAGTCCGCTGCCTGCCTTGCCGGATGTAATCTTTGGTGCAAAGGTTACGTCATAACCCAATTTATGACCCAGGTTACGGATAATCCACTTGGCCAGAGTGAGCTGATCTGCAGCATCTTCTGCGTTTGTAGGGAGGAACTCAATCTCGTTCTGCTCATAGATTTTTCCGTTGAGCGTGAAGTTGCCAACCTCTGAGTGGCCGTACTTAATCTGGCCTCCGGCCTGTGCAATGTAGTGCATGCACTGGGTGCGGAACTGGTTGAACTTTGCAAACGGGCCGCTCTCATGGTAACCTCTCTGGTCTGTTGCAGGGAAGAGTTTCTCATCCTCTGCAATTACGTAGTACTCAAGCTCTCCCATTGCCTGGAACTCGCAGCCGGTCTTCTCTTTGAAGCTCTTGCAGGCTTTGCGCAGGGTCTGGTCCGGTGCAGACTCCAGCGGCTGGCCGTCCTTGTTGAAGAAGGAGCAGAGCATGGTAACTGTAGGGATTTCTGCAAACGGATCCAGGAATGCGGTGCTGAATCTTGGTATTACGTAAAGGTCTGAGCTGGAAGCCTCTATGAACTTGAACAGGGAGGAACCGTCTACTCTTTCTCCGCAGGAGAGAATGGTGTTGAGGTACTCCTCATCACTGATTACAAAGTTCAAAGTCTTCAATCTTCCGTCTCCCGCAGGGTACATAAAGTTCACCATCTGAATATTCTCAGCCTTAATGAACTCTATGATATCTTTCTTTGTAAAATCGGACGGCCTCTTCTGAAGGAAAGAGACAATCCTATTTGGGTTCATGCTTATGACATTATTCATAACAACATCTCTTAAATGATTAAAGTAAAAGGCTGCTTGCCGTTTAAATCTTTAACAAGATTTTGCAAACAACCCTTCAAAGATAAGGAATTTTTCTCCCAAATCAAACATTTTGAATTCCTTTACGGACGTCCGCCTCCGCCGCCTGGGGGAACTCCTCCGCCACCGCCCGAGCAGGCTGCTGCCAGTGAAAGAATCACTGCAGCCCAAATAAATTTTAAATAATTCATAACACTTCTTTTTTAGGTAAAGGTTTTAGTTTGCTCTAGAGTCTTTAGCTTGTGTTATTCAAATTTGTTGCCATTATCTATCGCGATGGTAAAATACCTCCCAATACTCCTTTTTTACCCATGAAAAGGGGAGGCCGGTGGAGAGTGATGAAAAAAAGAGATGACCGGTGTGGCCATCTCTCTTTTGTAATACGCTATTCTGTAGGGCGTTTGGTTACGCTCCAAAGTTGTCGTACATAATGTTCTCAGGCTGAACGCCCAGGTTATCAAGCATATTGACTGCTGCGTTGGTCATCATTGGAGGACCGCAGAGGTAGTACTCAATATCCTCAGGAGCAGGGTGATTCTTCAGGTAGTTGTCAAAGAGTACCTGGTGGATGAAGCCCTTAGGACCTGTCCAGTTGTCCTCTGGGAGGGCGTCTGAGAGTGCAACGTTGTATGAGAAGTTAGGGTTCTCTCTTGCAATCTCTGCAAAGTCCTCATCATAGAACATCTCTCTCTTAGAACGTGCTCCGTACCAGAAGCTTACCTTTCTCTTGGTGTGGAGGGTCTTAAAGAGGTGGAAGATGTGGCTTCTCATTGGAGCCATACCGGCACCACCGCCTATGAATACAATCTCGTTGTCTGTATCCTTAATGAAGAACTCACCGTAAGGGCCTGATATTGTGATCTTATCACCCGGTTTGAGTGAGTAGATGTAAGAGGAGCAGATACCAGGATTAACAGGTACCCAATCCTTCTTGGCACGGTCAAACGGAGGTGTTGCAATACGTACGTTGAGCATAATGATGTTGCCCTCTGCAGGGTGGTTGGCCATAGAATATGCTCTGAATGTTGGAGTTGGGTTAACCATCTTGAGGTTGAAGATTCCCATCTTCTCCCAGTCTCCTCTGTACTCAGGCTCTACCTCTATGTTCTTGTAATCCACCTCGCAAGCAGGTACGTCTATCTGGATGTAACCGCCGCTGCGGAAGTTAACGTTCTCACCCTCAGGAAGTTTAACAACAAACTCCTTGATGAATGTAGCAACGTTGTGGTTGCTTACAACGGTGCACTCCCACTTCTTAACTCCCAATACCTCAGGAGGAAGCAGAATGCCCAGATTCTCCTTTACCTTAACCTGGCAACCCAGTCTCCAGTTGGAGAGTTGCTCCTTGCGTGTGAAGAAGCCGGTCTCAGTAGGGAGGATAGAACCGCCGCCACTGATTACCTGGCACTTACACATACCGCAGTTACCCTTACCACCGCAAGCGGAAGGGAGGTAAATCTTCTGCTCTGCAAGTGCGGAAAGAAGTGTTCCGCCGGTTGCAACCTCAAGTTGTTTTTCTCCGTTGTTTATATCAATGGTAACGTTTCCGCTAGGAAGCAGTTTTGCCTTGGCAAAGAGCAGTAAAATAACCAGCAGCAGAGTGATGATTAAGAATACTACTATTGAAACTAATATTACTGTTGTCATACTCCGTCCTCCTAGAAATTAATGCCCATAAATCCCATAAACGCAATTGCCATAAGGCCTGCAATTATGAATGTAATGCCAAGTCCCTGAAGCGGTTTAGGGATGTTGGAGTAGGTAATCTTCTCTCTGATTGCAGCAATGCTCACAATGGCAAGGAACCAGCCCACGCCGCTTCCCAGTCCGTAACATGTTGCAAGTCCCAGAGTTGCAAATGCCTTCTGCTGCATAAAGAGTGAAGCACCAAGGATGGCGCAGTTCACTGCAATAAGCGGAAGGAATATACCCAGGGATGAATAGAGTGAAGGTGAGAACTTCTCAACAACCATCTCTACCAGTTGCACGAATGATGCAATTACGGCAATGAAGATGATGAAACTTAAGAAGCTGAGGTCTACGTTTGCAAGCTCCGGAGAGATCCAGGTAAGTGAACCAGGGGAGAGCAAGTATTTGTTAAGCAGGTAGTTGATAGGAAGGGTAACTCCGAGAACGAAGATTACCGCAACTCCCAAACCTGCTGCCGTCTTTACATTTTTGGATACTGCCAGGAATGAACACATTCCCAGGAAGTATGCGAAAATCATATTGTCCACAAAGATGGACTTTACGAATAAATTCAATGATTCCATAGTAATGTGTTATTTATCTTCCTTTTGTATGCTTCTCTGAATCCAGATAAGGCATCCTATAAGTATCAACGCCATAGGCGGCATAATAAAGAGTCCGTTGTTCAGGTAAGCTCCTCCGTTTGCTGCATACCAGCTCTGCGGAATTATCTGAGCGCCAAAGAGTGTACCGCTTCCAATGAGCTCTCTGAAGAAGGCAACTACAATCAGAATGAGTCCGTAACCCAGACCGTTTGCCAGACCGTCTACCAGTGAAGGGAGAGGTTTTTCAGTAAGACCGAAGGCCTCAATTCTTCCCATGATAATACAGTTGGTGATGATAAGTCCTACGTAAACGGAGAGCTGTTTGCTCACATCGTAAACGTATGCCTTAAGTATCTGTTCTATAAGGATTACGAACATTGCAACAACTACAAGCTGTACAATGATTCTGATTCTGTTAGGTATGGTCTTTCTGATAAGTGAAATCAGAAAACTTGAGAGTCCCGTTACCAGTGTAACGGAAATTGCCATAACTATTGCGGGTTCCAGTTTAACAGTTACCGCAAGGGCAGAGCAAATACCAAGCACAAGAACCGTAATAGGGTTCTGCTTGAGGATTGGTGTTGTAAATACTTTCTTATCCATTGCAATAACTTTTTAGAGTTCAATAACTTGAGGATCCTGCTCAAAGTCCTTAACCTCAATGGTTTGCTCAGGGGCTTTAGAGCCCTTTGAGATATTCATAAGGTAAGGCTTGTAGTAGTTTGTCCACTGAGTCAGCATCTTTTGAACAGAGGTTGAGGTGATGGTTGCACCGCTGATTGCGTCAACTTCATGGAGCGGATCATCTGCTCCGTCCTTAACAACTCTAATCTCGGAAACCTCTCCGTTTTCAAGTATAACCTTGTTTACAAACTGATTACGGAATTTCTCCGTTACAATCTCTCCGCCAAGGCCAGGGGTCTCACTGCTGTGATCAAAGATTGCACCTGCAAGTGAAGTGGCATTCTGCTTAACTGCAATGTATGCCCAAATAGGACCCCAAAGTCCTGCTCCATAAGCAGATAGAATGTAGTACTGAGCTCCCTCCGGAGTGTTGCACACAAATACAGGGAGACGCAACTGACTGAGGATACTCTCTTTAGTGGCCTCATCTTTTGCTGCATCTATATCTCTCATCTTTGCATACTCATCCGCAATAGAGATTTTGAATGCATTGCTCTTTACTATATCCTCTGTGTAAGACTCTACTACCTCGCCTTTTGCGTTAACCACAAGTGCCTCTGTGATGTACTTTGCAAACTCGCCCTGTACATAGGAGTTCTTGTCACTTGCACTCTTTGCATCCTTTGCCAGGTTTGCACTTGAGAGGATGCTGAGCTGCTTCTCTACCTCAATATTGGTCTGCTGTTTTTGTTTCAATCCCATAGAAACCAGAGCCAGTATTGTAGCCACAATTGCCACAAGGACAATGGTGTATATGACAGTGTAAGAATTTTTATTTGTATTCATACTCTTCATTATTTTGCGGTTACAGCTCAGTCAATGAGTGGTGCCATTGTGTTCATCAGCAAAATGGCGAGCATCATTCCTTCTCTGTATCCAGGGTTAAACAATCTGAGTATTACGCATATAGCACCAATGAGGAAGCCGTAGATCCACTTGCCCACCTCTGTCTGAGATGAGGAGACAGGGTCTGTTGCCATGTATACCGCACCGAATGCAAAACCGCCCATAACGAGGTGGTTTACAGCAGGGTATGCGGCAAATGTACCAGGCTCTGCACAACCGTTTGCAAGCAGTCCAACTGCAAGAGCACCGGCTACGCAGCTTACCATTATCTTCCAGCTTGCCACTCCGGTCCAAATCAGAATCACGGCGCCAATAAGTATCGCGATGGTTGAGGTCTCACCGAAAGATCCTGCAATGTTACCAATGAACATCTGCATGAAGTCCGGCGCACCTGCCACTCCGTCAGCAACTTGTGCCAGTGGGGTAGCACCTGAGAAACCATCAATCAACTTGTCTGCGTGTTTTCCCATTCCGCCAATCCACACGGAGTCTCCGGTGATGGTAGAAGGGTATGCAAAGAATACGAAGGCTCTTGCCAGCAGGGCAGGGTTCCAGATGTTCATTCCGGTTCCGCCAAAGATCTCTTTTCCAAAGATTACTGCAAATGCAA
>CAMHRD010000056.1 GCA_946187365.1 uncultured Bacteroidales bacterium | reverse complement strand
GAGAAGGCTCTAAAATGCGGGGCAAATGTAATTATGCCAAATATCACACCTCAGAGAGTGAGGGATAATTACAGGCTCTACCCGGGTAAGACAAATACAGAAAAAGAGGCGGCGCAGACCGTAGCAGATTTGAAATCAATTATTTCTGCAGCCGGTTACCGCGCCGTCTCCTCTAAAGGTGACGTTAGAAGAATCTAACTATTTCTCTTTTTTGCAACAGCAGCAAGGGCCAATAATTCCCCAGATTCCTGCAGCAAGAGCAGCTCCTACGAACGGACCTACAATGAAAATCCAAAGATTTGAGAGTGCGCTTCCGCCCTGGAAGATTGCAGGTGCAAGTGAACGTGCAGGATTTACTGAAGTTCCTGTGTAACGGATACATGCAAGGTGTACAAGTACCAGTGAAAGACCAATTGCCAAGCCTGCAAAGTTGTTGGTTGCACCGTTGGTCTTGGATGTTGCTCCCAATACTACAAGAACGAATACGCAGGTGAAGATTACCTCTGCAAGCAGACCGCCCAGGACGGTTACTCCGCTCTGAAGATCATTTGCTCCGGTTCCTGTAAGTCCTGAATTTGAGGTCAACAGATAGAGGAGAGCTGAACCTATGAAAGCGCCAATGCACTGGAAAATAATATACATTACAGTATCCTTTGCATTGATACGTCCGCTTAAGAATGCACCCAGTGTGATTGCAGGATTAATGTGACATCCGCTCACTCCTCCAATTGTGTAAGCCATTGCTACAACGGCAAGTCCGAATGCCAAAGCAGTTCCGATTACGGTTGCGGCATTTGCTACTGTTGAGCAGTCAGAAGAACAGTTAAGACTTACGGCAACGCCGCAGCCCATTAGAACCAGCACCATTGTGCCGAACATTTCTGCTAAATACTTTTTCATTTTGTATGTTTTTTAAGGTTCGTTTAAGCAAATTTAATAAAAATTGGGGCTATAAGGAGTACATCTTGGATGGAACTCCCCTTGGAAGAACCGCCAGAAGCATATCCTGCGGACGGGCGCCTACGCTTGCAAGCGCCTCTGAAGCAGCCTTATAACACTTATCAGGAGTATTGTTGTTTCCGCTTATATGGCAGAGAAAAATATTGTCCAGACGCCCTCTTCTGGTGGAGTAAATCTTCATTAGGGCATCACAGGCCTCTGCGTTGCTAAGATGGCCGCTCTCACCCAATATTCTGGTTTTTAGTTCGTATGGATAGTTCCCCTCCTTAAGCATATCGGAGTCATAATTGCTCTCCAGAATAAGAGTATCGGATAGGCAGGCGTACTCCATAATTGTTGGAGTCATATAGCCGCAGTCTGTAATTATTGTAATCTTATGCCCTTCAAACTCAATAAAATACCCTACCGTCTCGGTGGCATCGTGAGGTACGTCAAAAGGGGTAACTTTAACGGAACATATATCGTTCACCCTGTTCTTATCCAACAGATGGAGAGAGCCGTTAAGCCTCCCTCTGGTACAGCTATTCCAAAGCAGCGCATCTCTTATGCCCTTTGTGGTATAGACAGGCTTGGAGTACTTGGAAGAGATGATTCCAAGAGATTTAATGTGATCTATGTGGTCATGAGTAACCAGAATGAAATCTACGTCTTCCAATCTTAACTCATGTTCCAGCAGGTGTTTACGGGTAATTCTAGGTCCTACTCCCGCATCTATCAGAAATGAAACCTCCCCGTTTGTGAAATAGTAACAGTTACCGCAACTCCCGCTGGAAAGGGAGAAAAAGCGGATCATACTACAACTTGGAAATGAGAGTGGTAAAGAGGACTGTCATTCTGGAAACGGCAGCGTCTGCAGCCTTTATCACATCCTGTTCGTCATTCTTATACTCTTCATTAGCAGTATCTGCAGATTCATTGGTAATGATGCAGACTCCGAATACGTTTATGCCGCAGTGTCTTGCAACAATCACCTCCGGGATGGTAGACATTGCAACTGCATCACCTCCAATAAAGTGCATGAATTTGTACTCTGCCTTGGTCTCGTATGAAGGGCCGGAACCGGCAACGTAAGTTCCTGTCTTAAGGACAAATCCGTTCTGAAGAGCAATCTCCTTTGCAATGGAGATAAGTCTGGAGTCATACGGGTGGCTCATATCGGGGAATCTTGTTCCAAAGGAATCCAAGTTAGGGCCAATCAGAGGGTTAGGAAGGAAGTTTATATGATCCTCAATGGCCATAATGTCACCTACCCTGAATGTAGGATTAAGACCTCCGCAAGCGCAGGAAACAAGAAGGTACTCCACGCCCAGCAGTTTCATAACTCTCACTCCCATTGTTACTTGCTGCATTGTGTAGCCCTCATAGTAATGAATGCGGCCCTGCATGCAGACAACCACTTTTCCGCCCAGTTTGCCAATGATAAGGTTTCCCTTATGACCTACGGCAGTGGAAACAGGGAAGTTAGGAATATCCTTGTAAGGAATTACAACTGCATCCAGAATCTTCTCAGCCAAAGATCCCAGTCCGCTTCCCAGTATGATACCTGCAACAGGCTTATAATCACCTATTTTCTCCTTTACGAATGAAGCGGCCTCATGAATTTTTACTTCTATTTCTAACATATTGCACTGTTTTATAAATTTCAATCTTTATGAAGCTTAACATAGAGTCTTCTGACCGCCTCTATAATCTCCCTTTCCCTCTCTATATATCTGTTTTCCATTATTATACGTCCGTTGCAAATAACGGTTTTTATGCAGTCCGAATGGGCGGAGTAGACAAGGTTTGCTTCAAAGTTTATATTCGGAGTAAAATGAATGTTATCTATATCTATCAGAGAGAGATCTGCCAAAGCCCCCTCTTTAATCTTGCCGCCGTTAAGGCCGTAAGCCTTGTAACCATTTGAGGTTGCGCTTTCTATCAACTGTTTAAGAGTGATTGTGCTTGGATCTTTTCGCCAAGCCTTCTGAACCAGTGCGGTGGTCTTCATTGCCTCCAGCATATCCAGATTGTTTGAGGATGCCACTCCGTCCGTTCCCAAACAGATATTCGCACCTGCACTTTCCAACTCCTGGAATTTGAATTTATATCCGGAAGAGAGTTTGAGGTTTGAATTTATATTGTGAGCAATATTAACATGGTTATTGCCAAGTACTTCAACATCATTCTCGTCTATCCAGCAGCAGTGTGCCGCAATCACCTTCTTTGAGAAGAGCTCCAAATCATTCAGATATGCAATTGGCGAGCATCTGTGCTTTCTGAAACTCTCCAGTCTCTCATGTGCCGTCTCAGCCAGGTGGAGGTGGATGAACTTGTTATGCTTTCTAGCAAACTCTTTTGCCCAGATTATATTCTCCTCAGATACCGTGTAGATTGAATGGATTCCCACGTCAAAGGTTGCCAAATCTCCCCACAATAGAGACTCTTCATACATCTTCTGGCAGGACTCTCTCTGCTGCATTATCCTATCTTTATCTCCAAGATCCAGAAAGACAGCGCAGTGGCGGCTTCTGAGTCCCATCTCGTTTGATGCCTTGACAGCGGATTTAATATAGAAATATTGATCGTTATAGAGAGTTGTACCGGATTTTATCATCTCCACGCAGGCCAGAAGAGTTCCGTAGTAAACAAGCTCATCATCCAAATGAGCTTCCATCTTCCAAATTGCCTGAAGCCAATCCTTCAGTTTGGAATCCTCCTCAGCCCCTCTCATCATTGTCATAGCGGCATGTGTATGCATATTGGCAAAGCCTGGGATAACCGCCTTGCCGCTTCCGTCAATTACTTTAAGATCAGGCGTTTTTTCCGGCTCAATTGATGAGGCTATCTTCTCTATCCGTTCTCCTTTGATAAGGATATCTCTCTCTTTGCCATCCAGGAGAACGTTCTTTATATGAATTGTTGCCATAGATTATATTTGAGTGTGAAGTTACAAAATAATTCATACTCTTTTCTTCTTTTTATAAATTTGTTGGACAAAGATTGAAATAATGGCATTTAAAGAGTTAATAAATCCATCCAATATAGCTGTCATAGGTGCTTCAAATGATATAACAACCCCTGGCGGCAGTCTTATAAAGAACCTTATTATCAGCAATTTTAAGGGGACTATCTTTCTTGTAAGCAATAAGGAATCTCAAATACAGGGAATGCGCACTTTCAAGAATCTGATGGATATTCCGGATACAGATCTTGCTGTAATTGCGGAAGATGACGGAGACTGTCTCTCCCAGATAGAGATACTCTGTGAGAAGAAGAGCTGCAAGGCAATCATTATCTATTCAGATAAAATTTCATCCAGAATCTTAACCAAAGAGGAGGATATAAAGGCAAGAATCAGAGAGATTTGCTACACTTTCTCCGTTACACTCATTGGTCCAAACTCATCCGGAGTTGCAAACAGGAACTACAGCTCCCTATATACCAGGTCTTTACTGGATAAAGAGGGCTCGGTAGAGATTATCTCCTCTTCCAGAACAATGATCTCTCTTTTTATGGAGAGTGCTCCAAAATACGGTATGAAGATTTCCGGTGCCTACTCCGTAGGTTACTCCTACCAAACCACCGTGGAGGATGTACTTGCCTGGATGGATGAAAATTGGAGTGACTGCAAGGGTAAGGTTATTGCGCTTCACATTGAGAAAATCTCAGACTCCGTCTCTATGATGAACCACTGCCGTTCACTCGTAGCCAAAGGTGCCGGAATTGTCGGAATGCTTGCCTCTGCCACAAAGTTAGTAAGTGCCCTCTTTGAAAAATGCGGTATCATAAGGGCTTACGGTATTGCAGAGATGTTCAACATTGCCGCAATTCTGACCAAAGGCAAACCATCGGGAGATAGAATAACCCTTCTCACCCAGGCGGGAGGTCCGGCCGTTTTGCTGGCAGATGTTCTGAAGCAGAGCGGTGTATCTGTTCCCTATTTCTTCTTTGAAGATTACAACTTTGGCAAGACTGCCGGTCAAATATCCTCACTCATAGAGAAATATGACAATGACACCGGTTGTGACGCAATGGTTGTAATATTCGGCGGCAAGGGAATGAGTGACGCGGCAGAGATCTCCAATGTTATATTCAGAGTGATTAACAAGACACCGCTCTACCCTCTCTTCTCTTCTGAATCCTCTTATATTGAATATATTACAGAGTATCATAACAGAGGAGGCGTAACCTTTTCAGATGCAATCGTCTTTGGAAGAGCTCTCTCCAAGGTTATCAATATGCCTGATCTTGAGAAGGATAAGAGTTCTCCGGCAATAGACAAATATCTGATTAAACGCGTTATAGACGAGTGTCCCGATGGGTGGATGCCGCCATTTATGGTTCAGCAGATACTGGATGCCAGCGGCATAAACCGTATAAGACAGGTGGTTGCACTCTCTGAAGAGGATACTGTAAACGCCGCAATCAGCATAGGTTATCCGGTTGTACTTAAGGTCATAGGACCGCTCCACAAAACGGAGGTGGACGGCGTATCACTTAACATCTCCGATGAGCATACGCTCCGTTCAGAGTATGAGAGAATGAGTAATATTGAGGGAGTTACGGGCTTTTTGGTACAGCCAATGCAGGATGAAAACTTTACGGAACTCTATATCCGTGCAGAGCGTCATGAGAACTTTGCACCGCTTATTATGTGCTCTCTGGGAGGCATTTTCGCAGATGTAATGGAGGATATAACCTACTCTCTTGCACCGGTTTCCACAAAAGAGGCAGATAAGATGATAGAGTCTCTTAAGGCCTACCCTATTCTCAAAGGATACCGCGGGCAGGAGGGTGTTAACCAGGTCACATTCAATGATGCAATAAGAAGAGTCTCCGCTCTCTGTCTTGCCGCTCCGCAGATTGTGGAGTTGGAATTGAACCCACTCTTCGGAGATGAGAGTCAGACAATTGTGGCGGGTGCCAGAATCAGAATAAAGAAGTGAGTATGAAGAAATTATTAGCTTGGTGGAAATCTTTGGACCCTTCTATGAAGGCCTTAATACTTATTGGTTTAATCTGTCTTGTAGGAATTATCCTCCGTTGGCCTCAGGTTTTAAACGGATTAAAAAAGGGATTTAATTACTACAGCGGATATGCAGATTAGCAAATTTCATTAAATTTGCATCCGGTATATGGCAACAAGAAATGAAACGGAGAAGACTTTGGACCAGCTTCAGAAACTGATTCAGGAATTGGTTATGAAGTATGAGGTTGCAAAGAGCGAGTCCGAGTCATACCTTGCAGAACTTACCAAAGTTAAAACTGAATTACATAACACTAAAAATAAATTAACTGAACAAGAGAAGAAACTGGAGCATTATGAGCTTAAACAGGCCTTTCTCTCCACGGATGATGCGTCTGGCAAGCGGGCTAAGAGAAGACTGGGGAAGATCATAAAGGAGATAGATAAGTGTATTCAACTTTTGAACGACTGATTATGGCACTGAAAAAAAGCAATATACAGGTTACGGTTATGATAGACGGCATTTCGCTTACCTACAATTGCTCTCCGTCAGAGGCCAACCTTCTTCAGAGGACTGAGGAACTTATCAACAAAGAGATAGAATCATTCCGAAAGACCAGAGACGGTGCCTCGTCAGACTATAACAAAACGCTTATTGCAGTGATGATCAAACTTGTTATGGCCTCTTTGAGAAAAGAGACGGATATGGAAGAATCTATGCAATCTCTTAAGGAGATCAACTCCCAAATAGCTGAATATCTCCAGCAGAACAAGTAGAAAACAAGACAGCTTAGCCATCGGAAGGCTCTTTGCGAAAATCAACACTAAAACAATACCGGGCTCATTATGCAGACAATGACAGGCCTAGGTTACCCGCAAGGGGATTTCATTATGAGACGTTGGAAGCCAGCGTCTGAGAGAGAGCCCAAATCTTAATTATTAAGATTTTTCCGAAAACGGTCCTTCCGGTGGCTTTTTTATATAAACGTTCCACATTATGACAGAGACTACTATTATTTATTGCATTGGTGCTTTCATTTTGGGAATACTTTTAGGATTCATAATTGTGCGTCCTATAGTTCTCAAGGGAAGAAAATCCAAAATCCTCCAGGAGGCTGAAAAGGCTGGAGAGGATATCAAGAAGGAGAAGATTTTCCAGGCTAAAGAGAAAT
>CAMHRD010000055.1 GCA_946187365.1 uncultured Bacteroidales bacterium | reverse complement strand
CGCTGTAACCGGGATGATTGCATTGCTCTCCGTAAGTTTAACTCCCAACCTCTTCTCCGCATCCAGAAGTCTGAAAGCAACCCTCTTAAGAGAGTGATCCGGACAAACCGGATAGCCGAATGCCGGACGTATGGCCTTTACATTCCCTATTGCCGTCTCCTGCATCCACTCCGCCAGAGCCTGAGTCAGACGGGCACAGATGCTGTAACGCAGCAGATACTCAAAGCTCTTGTGGTCCAGCTCTTTGGAAAGACTGTCCTCTACCCTTGCCACAAAGACTCCCACTCTGGATAAATTCTTTCCTTGTGCATCTGCCATCTTAAGCGGCAGTACAAAATCTGCCAGTGACATATACTCAGACCCCTCTTTTCTCTGGCGCGGAACCTCCATTTTTGCCACCACCTTTCTCTTTGCAATCTCCTCATATACAAGGTTCCCCGATGGGTCTTCCTTCAAATTATCAAACAGCTCAATACTGTCACTATCTGCAGCTGCATCAAAGAAAGAGAGTATTGCACCCGCCTTAACGGACTCCTCCTCTATCATCTTGCCTATCATCTCAAGAGCCTGGTCATAAAGCTTTTCTGCCTCCTGGTTGTTATAAGCCAACTCCGGATATTTTCCTTTGAAACCCCAGAAGTTGAAGAAGGCAGTCCAATCTATTCTCTCCGCAAGAGTAGAAACTGAGATGTTTTCTGCAAAGAGATTGTTCTCTCCAAATCCATCGGGATGGATGTAAGACTCTATAGGATACTCTTTTGCAAGAGCAAGAGCCTCTTCTTTAGAGAGGAACTTTGCGTGCCTTGCCTCATACTGTCTTCTAATATCTGCCTGGTCTCTCTTTATAAGTTCTGCAAAGCCGCCCAGCGGATAAGAGTTCTCCTCCCTAATCACCGGTAGTGAAGCGTCTGAGTCTGCAATTATCCTTTTGTATGATACTGAGGCGTTTGAAGCGTCTCCGCCAAAGAGCACCGTGCCGCTATAACGTGGTGCAATGTTCACTGCAGTATGGACAGATGATGCGGTTGCTCCTCCAACAGCCAGCGGAATAAGATATCCCAACTCCCTCAGCATCCTCTCTTTGTTCTGCTCCATAAGAGATGCCAGATCCTCCATAAACTTAAGTGAAGGAGTAATAAGTCCGCTAACTCCTATCAAAGAGGCTTTGCGTGCAATAGCTTCATCTACAATGGTTTGATTATCCACCATCACACCCAGATCCACAACCTCCATTCCGTTGCAGCTAAGAACAATGGAGACAATGTTCTTTCCAATATCGTGAATATCTCCCTTTGCAGTAGCAAGAACAACCACAGGCTTTGTGCTTTTGTTTGCGCTCTTTGGTCCGCAACAATCGCAACTATGTTTCTCTGCAATATACGGTTGAAGAATCTCCACCGCCTGCTTCATAACTCTCGCACTCTTAACCACTTGCGGAAGGAACATCTTGCCCTGCTCAAAGCGTCTTCCAACCTCTTCCAACCCCTCCATCAGCGGTCCTTCAATAATCTGAACGGCCTTCATCTTCTTAATCAGCTCCAGAAGAACAGGCTCCAACTCAGAGAGATCTCCCTTAACCACCTTATCTGAAAGTTGCTTTTCCGGAGTAGAGGCAACCTTTGTATCTTCTTCTTTTACTGCCTTTTGTACGGGCGTTCCGTTCTTAGCCTCCTCCTCTTGCTTCTTTATTTCAAAGGCAAGTTCAGTGAGAACCTCGGTTGGGTTCTTGCCCTTATCACTATCGGGAAGTAGAGAAGAATCATTCAGAACAACCGCTTCAACAACGCTCCTAAGATGTGTTGGGATATCGTCATAAAGATCTGTCATAGACGGATTTACTATGGCCATATCCAGCCCCGCCGCAATGGCGTGATAGAGGAAGACGGAGTGCATTGCCCGTCTTATGGTGTTGTTTCCGCGGAATGCAAAGGAGAGGTTTGAAACTCCGCCGGAGGTCTTTGCTCCCGGAAGATTCTGCTTTATCCAACGTACCGCCTCAATGAAGTTTACAGCGTAACTGTCATGCTCCGCAATACCTGTTGCTATTGTAAGAATGTTGCAGTCCAGAATTATCTCACTCGGCTCGTATCCAATGGATATCAGCAGTTTATATGCACGCTCCGCAATCTCTTTCTTGCGCTCCAGCGTCACCGCCTGCCCCTGCTCGTCAAAGGCCATCACCACAGCGGCGGCACCCAGCAGATGCAACTCTTTGGCTCTTCTTAAAAACTCCTCCTCTCCGTCCTTGAGGCTGATGGAATTTACCACCGGCTTTCCGGTAGAGTTTTTAACTCCCGCAAGTATGGTGTTCCAATCTGAGGAGTCTATCATAAAGGGAACCTTTGCAACAGCCGGCTCAGATGAGAGATAACGTAAAAAGCTCTCCATCAACTCCGTGCCGTTGCTCATAGGATCATCCGTATTGATATCAATGAGCGTTGCCCCGTCTTCAATCTGCTTGGCCGCAATCTGAGAGGCCTGCACAAAATCTCTCTCCCTCAGCAGCTTTGCAAACTTTGCACTTCCCGCAACGTTGGTCCTCTCTCCAATATTTGTGAAGTTGTTTTTCTTTCTGTTAATGAGCAGGTTCTCCAGGCCGCTCACCTCCAAATCATCTATATCTTTCTCCCGATGGATTACCGACAACGCACGTGGAGTGCAACCTCTTAAGGCAGAAGCAATTGCAGCAATATGCTCCGGTGTAGTTCCACAGCAGCCGCCCGCAAAGTTCAAACGTCCACCAGAGGCAACTCCTTCAACGGCCATCTCTTTGATGCAGCTTGCAGTGTAAGAGGGCGTCTCCTTGTAACGGCCCATCTCATCTGGCAGTCCTGCGTTAGGGTGAACGCTGACAGCACACTCTGCAAAGCCGTCTATGCTCTTAATGCAACCCTCCAGATCCTTTGCTCCAAAAGAACAGTTAAGACCAAAACTCAATATTCCATAGCCCTTGAGTTCCGTGTATAAAGACCTGATATCCTGTCCTGTAAGAATTCTTCCAAAGCGGTCATTAACTGTGGCTGAGACCATTACCGGAATATCTACTCCCCTGTCCGCCAGCACCTTGTTTATGGCATATAGGGCAGCCTTTGCATTGAGTCCGTCATAAATGCTCTCCACAATCAGCACATCTACGCCGCCATCTATAAGCCCCTCTGCCTGAGTCATAAAGGCAGCGGCCATCTCATCAAAGGAGACGTTTCTGTACTCCGGACGGTTAACATCCGGAGAGAGGGTCAAAGACTTGATTGTAGGACCCATAGAGCCCGCTACAATAGCCCTCCTTGCTCCCCATTTCTCTCCAGGTATCAATAGATAAACACTTCTCCTCGGCTGCAGCACGTGCAATCTCTGCACCCCTGCGGTTAATCTCATAAACCTTCTCCGCGCAGCCGTACTCCTGCTGAGAAATCACCGTTCCGCTAAAGGTGTTTGTCTCAATCAGTTCAGCCCCGGCCTCAATGTATGCCTTATGAATTGAAGCAATCCCATTTGGATTAACAAGGTTGAGCATATCCAGGTTCCCGTTCACCCCGCTCCCCGCCTCAGCAGAGTCCAAACCCCTTTGCTGAATCATGGTTCCCATAGCACCATCCATAATGATGATCCTATCCCTCAAACGAGCCAATATCTCCTTCCTTGTTATCATGCCCGCAAAGTTAATTAAAAATGAAAAGCAGGCATCTCCTTTCCCAGATACCTGCCTTTCTCTTCACATTAACGACATCAATGAAAACCCACTGCAAAGATAGAAAAAGTTTTAATTGTGCAAAACATTTCAAACTCATTTATATCTTTACAATGAAAAAGGAAAAAAGATGGAAGAGAAGGTTAAATGTTTCTTTGTTAACTCGTTTGCAGAGAGTGAGTTGCTGGGAAATCCGGCAGCAGTGGCGGTTGTAGACAACTGGCCAACTGATGATTGCATGCAAAGGATTGCTTTAAGAAACAATCTTTCTGAGACAGCATTCTGCTGCTGCATAGATGATAATCCATCTGAGCCCACCTTTGAAATCCGTTGGTTCACACCTGGTTGTGAGGTTCCGCTCTGCGGTCACGCCACACTTGCAACAGCGTTTATACTCTTCACCCATTTCTTCAAAGAGGCAACTCTTTTAAAGTTTAAATCCAAGAGCGGAGAGCTTTCAGTTACAAGAGATGATAATGATGTAATCCGTATGGATTTCCCATTATATCTTACTGAAAAAGTTTTAGATAAGGAGGAAATAAACGCTGTAACTCAAGCAGTTGGAAAGGAGCGTGGAGAGAAGATTGTAGAAATAAGAAAAGGAATAGATTATGTAGTTGTCTTCAAAGAGGAGTCTGACGTTGCTTCCTTTATTCCTGATTTTGAAATGATTAAACAGCTGCCAAAAGAATACAACCTTCTTATTACAGCTCCGTCAAACAAAGAGAAGAAACTCAATTCCAGTTTATCAATGGAGTATGATTTTGTTTCAAGATGTTTCTTCCCAAAAGAGGCAATTGATGAAGACCCTGTTACCGGTTCCGCTCACTGTACTCTTGCTCCATTGTGGGCAGAGAAACTGAACAAGAGAGAACTGACCGCGTATCAATGCTCCCAAAGAGGAGGCATCCTTCATCTTAAAGTTCTGCAAGACAGAGTCCTCATAGGCGGCCACGCAAAAAAACAGGACCCTCAAAGATGAGAGTCCTAATCTGGGTGGCTGG
This sequence comes from uncultured Bacteroidales bacterium, assembly GCA_946187365.1. Taxonomy (GTDB): domain Bacteria; phylum Bacteroidota; class Bacteroidia; order Bacteroidales; family UBA932; genus Egerieousia. The sequence goes on along the minus strand of CAMHRD010000055.1, from coordinate 2,406 downwards.
TGGGTCTCGAACCCACGACCTACAGAGCCACAATCTGTCGCGCTAGCCAACTGCGCCACAGCCACCATTTGGGGTTGCAAATATAACTCTTTTTTTGTTATCTGTTGCGCTTTTCTTATATTTGTTTCTTGTTGATTTAGAACTTCATTTTAAAACTATATGGCAAGAGAAATAAAATTCTCCCTTCTTTACAGGGATATGTGGCAGTCTTCCGGAAAGTATGTTCCAAAAGTCTCTATGCTTAAGGAGATTGCTCCGGTAATTATTGATATGGGTTGCTTTGACCGCGTTGAAAGTAACGGTGGTGCTTTTGAGCAGGTTAACCTTCTGTTTGGAGAGAATCCTAACAAGGCCGTAAGAGAGTGGACGGCTCCGTTCAACAAGGTGGGAATTCAGACTCACATGCTTGAGAGAGGTCTTAATGCATTGAGAATGTTCCCGGTACCTGATGACGTACGTGCTCTGATGGCAAAGGTTAAGAAGGCTCAGGGAACCAACATTATGCGTTCTTTCTGCGGATTGAATGACCACCGTAACCTCAAAGGTTCTGTCATTCACGCAAAAGAGGCGGGCATGATTGCTCAGGCTGCGCTCAGTATCACCTACTCTCCTATCCACACCGTTGAGTACTATATGGGCGTGGTAGACAAGGTGGTAGAGTACGGAGCAGATGAGATCTGTCTTAAGGATATGGCAGGTATTGGACGTCCTGCATTTCTGGGAAGATTGGTTAAGGCAATCAAGGACAAGCACCCTAATATCAAGGTTCAGTATCACGGTCACTCAGGCCCTGGATTCTCAGTAGCCTCTATGCTTGAGGTTGCAAGAGCAGGCGCAGATTACATTGACGTGGCTATGGAACCGCTCTCCTGGGGAAAGATTCACCCGGATGTAATTACCATTCAGGCAATGCTTAAGGATGCCGGATTCCTTGTAAAGGATATCAATATGAACGCTTACATGGAAGCCAGAGCTCTCACTCAGAAGTTCATAGACGAGTTCCTCGGATACTGGATTGCTCCGGGTAACTACCAAATGAGCTCACTGCTTGTTGGTTGCGGACTTCCTGGCGGAATGATGGGCTCTATGATGGCAGACCTCAAGGGCTTCCAGGGAGCAATTAACTCTTCACTCAGAAATCAGGGCAAGAAGGAACTCAGCATTAATGACCTGGTAGTTATGCTCTTCCAGGAGGTTGAGTACGTATGGCCAAGATTGGGTTATCCTCCATTGGTAACTCCGTTCAGCCAGTATGTAAAGAACACCGCTCTGATGAACCTCATGCACATGCTTAAGGGTGAGCCAAGATGGAAGACCATAGACAAGGATACAATGAACATGATTCTTGGTAAGATGGGTAAACTTCCTGGCGAACTTGCTCCTGAAATTAAGGAGATTGTTAAGCAGAAGGGACTTGAATTCTACACCGGCGTTCCTCAGGATGCATTCCCTAATGACCTGCCTCGTTACATTAAGATGATGGAAGAGGAAGGTTGGGACAGAGGCCAGGATGATGAGGAACTCTTTGAGTTTGCAATGCACGAGACTCAGTACAGAGACTACAAGAGCGGCATAGCAAAACAGAGATTTGAGAAGGAGCTTGAGGCTAACAGAGCAAAGGCCGGAGCACCTATCATCATTACCCGTCCTGTTGTAGAAGTTCCTGCTTTTGACGTGGAGAAGATTATGGCTAAATATCCGGACGCTAAGCCGGTACACGCAACCGTTAAGGGTGAGGTTATCTGGCAGTATGACGTTGAGGATAAGTCATCCGCTCCTGTTGAGGGTTCAGACGTTAAGATGGGTCAAACCCTCTGCAACATTCAGGCATTCTACGGAATGGAGGAGATTATCTGCCCTGCAGACGGAAAACTTGTTGCCGTTTGCGCTAAACAGGGACAGAAAGTTGTTAAGGATGAGATTATTGCCTTTGTGCAGTAATACGCCTCCGCGATGGCTGGCAAGGGCCATCATGACGCAGGGTTCAAAAGAAAAAAGGATGATCAATTTTTTTGGTCATCCCTTTTTTGTTTGGTTTTGGTTTATTTGTTACTGTGTGTTCGTGCGGATTAGATTTGCTTGCCGTTAACATAGAGGCAGATGCGGGTATCCAGCGCCTTGCTCAGAGCCTTTGGATCAATCTCAAAGTAATGGATTGGGAAGAGGTTCTTTGGCTTAATGGTGTTGGCCGCTTTAACAAACTCCTCGTCACTCATTGTGTAAGGTAAGTTCTTAGGAAGGAAGGCAATATCTATCTCTCCCTGTATTGCCTTAGCCCACTTTGATTTACGCTCTGCCTCCGGAGCAAGTTCCTTCATCTCAGGAATGCACTCTGTATCTCCTGCAAAGTAGATATCTACTCCCTGCATTGAGATAATGTATCCGTTACCTTCTCCCTTAATGTGG
>CAMHRD010000054.1 GCA_946187365.1 uncultured Bacteroidales bacterium | reverse complement strand
TGTTGAAAGTAAGCGGAGCGGCAATTGAGATATCTGCATCACTGTTGTAGAAAGAGACTGTGTGAATGAAGTTTACATAGTCACTCATTCCCTCGTATGCGTCTCTGGTTCTCATATTTCTCTTAAGGGTTCCAATCTCCGTGTTGGTGAAGGCTCTAACCTCCAGATACTCCTTTCTGAAGATGCGTCTCATTGTGGTATCTACCGTGTGCATCTTAACAGGAATAAGGTCTGCATCAAGCTCCTTGGAGGCAATCTTTCCCTTCTCCACCTTAACCTTAAGAATGCCGTGGCCAATGTTGCGGGCGTGGCTTCCGGAGTTTATAAGACACATAGTCTCAGACTTTTTAATAAACTGCTTATGGTCATGTGAGCAGATAAGGAAATCTACTCCCTTAAGAGTTTTGAAAAGATCCAATCCCTGGCTCTCCAGCAAACTTCCGTCTCCGTTACCTGTTCCGGAGTGTACCGCAACTATCACAACCTGAGGCTTGTACTTCTTTCTAATTTTGTCTACGTCCTGCTGAACCAGAGGTATGAGAGATACAAAGTACATTCCGCCAAATATGCTCTCATCCAACCAGGCCTTCATGTTAGGATTTGAGTATCCGAGGATTGCAACCTTAAGGCCTCCCTTTTCAACTATCTTAAAAGTATCAAAGTAACGCTCATCAAACTTGTAACCTTTGCTCTTTGCCTGCTCCTCAGTAGTTGCTGCATCTGTCTTAATTGCGTTGCCGGCAAGGAACGGAATGCCTCTCTCCTCAAGGTCTGCCCTTACGGCGTCATAAACTGCGTGGCCCGTTTCAATATCGTGATTACCAACGGTTACGGCATCATATTTCATATAGGCGGCCAGCCTTGCAAAGAGGTGATCTCCGGTAGTATCTACATAGTTGTACATAAAGGCTGCATTGTCTCCCTGCAGGCAGTCTCCTCCGTCAACAAAAATGACGTTATCTTCTCCAACGCTGTCTCTGAGGTGGTTAACTAGGTAACTGATGGAGAAGAGAGATCTCTTCTGGCTGTTGTCTGTATAGGTGGAGTCAAACCAGTTGCCGTGTACGTCATTGGTTGTAAGAAGGTGAAGGGTGTACTCACCGTCCGCTACTCTGTCACAGGAGGTTGTGAAGGAGAGAAACAATGAGAAGATGAAACAGAAGCCAATTTTTTTCATTAAAATTCTTTTTTGATTTGATAGTTGTTGCGGCCCTGGGCGTTACGGCTAATAAGCTCTGCAATGAATCCGGTCAAAAAGAGCATAACTCCTATAATTACCACAACCAGAGCAATGTAGAAGAGCGGCTGGTCTGTAACAGCCCTTAGTTTTATATCTGTAACTCCGTTGAGGTTGAGTTGAGACTGCATCTGTGCCTGCAGAACAAGTTTGCGGATGATAATCCAAAGCGCTATGGCACCGCCAATTAAAAACATAAGAGTGCCCCACACTCCAAAGAGGTGCATAGGCTTCTTTCCAAACTTCTGGAGGAACCAGAGGGTCATCAGATCCAGATAACCGTTTACAAAGCGGCTCATTCCAAATTTTGAGGAGCCGTACTTTCTCTTGTGGTGGTGAACAGGCTTCTCACCTATATTGGTATAGCCCGCCTCCTTAGCAAGGAAAGGAATGTAACGGTGCATCTCTCCGTAAACCTCAATGTTCTTAACCACCTCATTCTTATAGGCTTTAAGACCGCAGTTCATATCGTGAAGCTTGGTCTTGGTAACCCATCTTGCGGTGGCATTGTAAAGTTTGGAAGGGAGGTTCTTGGTAAGGCGGTTGTCATATCTCTTTTTCTTCCAGCCGCTTACAAGGTCATAGCCCTCCTCCTTCACCATGCGGTAAAGTTCCGGTATCTCCTGCGGGTCATCCTGCAGGTCTGCATCCATCGTGATAACTACATCACCCTGAGCCTTTTCAAAGCCGCAGAAAAGGGCGGCGGATTTGCCGTAGTTGCGTCGGAAGCAGATGCCTCTGATTATTTGCTGCTCCGTGTTGAGCTCCTTTGCAATTGCCTCAATCTCCTCCCAGCTGCCGTCTGTTGAACCATCGCTGACCATTATAATCTCATGAGAGAGAGAGGCTTTGCAGAGCACATCTCTAATGCCTGCAACCAGTTCCCTCAGAGATTCCTTCTCGTTAAAAATGGAGATAACGACAGAAATATCCATAATTAGTTGTTGTTGAATCCTTCAGGAAGTACCTTGGTTGAGCCTGCAAGTATTGCGGAGACAATCAGACCAAAGATGGTGTAGATAATGAGAACGCCGAATGTGGAGATAATCTCCAGATTTTCAAAGACCTTCTCTATAATCTCCATAGAAACTTCCGGTCTGCTCTCTAACTGAGTCATATAGGCGTCTTTAGCCAGCTGCATCTGCTCCGGATTGATAAAGAGACAGTTAACGTAGGTGTAAACCGCCAGAACTATTGAAGAGAGGAATGAGGTAATGAAGCCGAATGTGAAAGAGTCTGAGTATGGGGTCTGTCCCACAACGGCTGCATTTGCAACTGAATATCTCTTCATTGCCCACCAGAGGAAGGTAATTGTTGCTACCAGTTTAACTATCCATATAATAGCTCCTAAACCTTTAGACTGGGTAAGGCTTGCTGCCAGCATCAATACTATACTGATAATAGCCAGTTTAACGCCTTCTACTGCGGCACGGTTCCACTTTGATACCGGTTTAACGTTGCTCTCCGGCTCCTGAATTGGGTTGAAATTATTCTCCATGGTATTTCCTTTTTAGGATTGTTTTGTGCAAAGATATAAAATTTGTAGATTTGCAGGCCTTTGAAAGGTGGATACCGCCGTATGGTATCCAATAGAAAACAATTAAATAAAGTTTTATGAGTATTATTAAGATTACATTTCCGGACGGGAGTGTAAAAGATTTTGAAAAAGGCGTAACGGGTTATCAGATTGCAGAGAGCATCAGTCCCCGTCTTGCCGCAGAGGTGTTGTCTGTCTCTGTAAACGATCAGGTCTGTGACCTTCGTACACCAATTGAAACTGATGCAAAATTACGTCTTCACAAGTGGGATGAGGGCAAGAAGGCTTTCTGGCACTCATCCTCACATCTTATGGCTGAGGCACTTGAGGCTATCTATCCAGGTGTCAAGTTCGGTATAGGACCGGCAATTGAGAACGGTTTCTACTACGATGTAGACCTTGGAGATAAGACCCTCACTGAGGCAGACCTTAAGAAGGTGGAAGACAAAATGCTGGAGCTTGCCCGTACAAGTGAGAATTTTGTACGCAAGGAAGTTCCTAAGGCAGAAGCACTTGAATACTTCTCAAAGAAGGGAGACGAGTACAAGACGGAACTTATCGGGGAACTTAAAGACGGCTCCATCTCCTTCTATACAAACGGTAACTTTACAGATTTGTGCCGCGGTCCTCACATTATGTCAACCTCTGTAATTAAGGCAATTAAGCTTACTTCAATTGCAGGCGCATACTGGAGGGGAGATGAAAAGCGCAAACAGCTTACAAGAATATACGGTATTACCTTCCCAAAGAAGAGTATGCTGGACGAGTACCTTAAGGTGCTGGAAGAGGCTAAGAAGAGAGACCACAGAAAGTTGGGTAAAGAGCTGGAACTCTTTGCATTCAGCCAGAAGGTGGGAGCCGGTCTGCCGTTGTGGCTTCCAAGAGGAGCAGCTCTGAGAACCAGATTGGAGAATTTCCTCCGCAAGGTTCAGAGCGATTACGGCTATCTGCCTGTAATTACCCCTCATATTGGACAGAAGGAACTCTACGTAACCAGCGGACACTGGGCAAAATATGGAAAGGATTCATTCCGCCCGATCACCACTCCGCAGGAGGGAGAGGAGTTCCTGCTTAAGCCTATGAACTGCCCTCACCACTGTGAGATTTACAAGACAAAACCTCGTTCATATAAAGACCTTCCAATCCGTTTTGCCGAGTTCGGAACGGTTTACAGATACGAGCAGAGCGGTGAGCTTCATGGACTTACAAGAGTCCGCGGTTTTACCCAGGATGACGCCCACCTCTTTGTAAGACCGGACCAGCTTAAGGAGGAGTTCTGCAAAGTGATTGACATTGTGCTCTATATCTTTAAGACTCTGAAGTTTGACCAGTATACCGCTCAGGTTTCCCTCCGCGATAAGGTAGACCGCAGCAAGTACATTGGCAGCGAGGAGAACTGGGAGAAGGCAGAGCAGGCAATCATTGAATCTGCTGAGGAGAAGGGACTTAAGACCAAGATAGAGTATGGAGAGGCAGCCTTCTACGGTCCTAAGCTGGACTTTATGGTTAAGGATGCCATTGGACGTCAGTGGCAGCTGGGTACCATCCAGGTAGACTACAACCTGCCTGAGAGGTTTGGCCTGGAGTACACAGGCGCTGATAACCAGAAGCATAGACCAATTATGATACACCGTGCGCCGTTCGGATCCATGGAGAGATTCGTAGCCGTTCTTCTGGAGCACACCGCAGGAAACCTTCCTTTGTGGCTCACTCCGGACCAGTGCGTAGTCCTTCCGGTTGGAGAGAAATATGTGGATTTTGCTAAAAAAGTTTGCAATTCACTAAAAAATTGCGAAATTCGCGCCTCCATTGACGACCGCAACGAGACAATAGGTAAGCGTATTAGAGAAAACGAGCTAAAGAAGATGCCTTACCTGCTGGTTGTAGGAGAGAAGGAAATGGAAACCGAGAGCGTGGCTGTAAGACAGCAAGGTGGTGTAAATCTTGGTGTTATGAAGGTTGAGGAGTTTGCTCAACTTATAGAGAAAAAGACTAAGGAGGAGCTGGGAGAACCGGTAACTCCTGCAAATTAAAATATGTTTAACTTAAAATAGGAGGATAGTTTATCGCAACATTCAAACCGCGTCCCGGTGGTTTTTACAAACCTCAGGGGGGCAACCAAGCTAACAAACCCGGCAACGCAAATGCCACCAATCCGGGTTTTAAGGGTCCAAATAACAAGTTCCGTAAGGATGAAGATGAGGGGCCTAGAGTAAATGAGCAAATCAGAGTACCCGAGGTTAGGGTAGTCGGAGACAACGTGCCTGAACAGAAGATTTATCCAACTGCACAGGCTTTGAAGATGGCTCAGGAGATGGAGCTTGACTTAGTTGAGATTGCACCTAATGCGGAACCTCCTGTCTGCAAGATTATAGATTACCAAAAGTATCTGTATCAGCAGAAAAAGAAGGCCAAGGAGATGAAGGCCAACGCAGCAAAGACAGAGATTAAGGAGTTGCGTTTTGGTCCGAACACAGATGAGCATGACTTCCAGTTTAAGTTGAACCACGCCAAAAACTTCCTCAAGGAGGGCAACAAGGTTAAGGCTTTTGTATACTTCAAAGGACGTTCAATCTTGTTCTCAGAGCAAGGAGAAAAGTTGCTGCTGCGCTTTGCCGTTGAACTTGAGGAGTTTGGAAAGGCGGAGAAGATGCCTCTGCTTGAGGGCAAGAGGATGAGTATGATAATTGCACCTATTAAAAAAAAGTAAAGATATGCCAAAATTAAAGACCAAGTCCAGTGCCAAAAAGCGCTTTGAGCTTACTGGCTCGGGTAAAGTAAAAAGACATCATGCTTACCACAGTCACATTCTGACTAAGAAGACTACTAAGCGTAAGAGAAATCTTGCATACTCAGGAGTCATTGCAAGCAGTGATGAGAAGAGAGTTAAAGAATTGATTCTCTCTTAAGTTAACTTATTTATTAACCGGATGTCCAGCAGAGAAAGTCTCTTAAGGAGAAGAGCGCTGGCTTCCAAAAAATTAAAATTATGCCAAGAAGTGTAAATTCTGTTGCGTCTAGAGCACGCCGCAAGAAAATTTTAAAGCAGACCAAAGGCAACTTCCATGCAAGGGCAAACGTCTACACCGTAGCAAAGAACACCCTGGAGAAAGGATGGACTCACGCCTACAATGATCGTAAAGACAAGAAGAAGAGCTACAGAGTTCTCTGGATTCAGAGAATCAACGCTGCAGTAAGAGCTTACGGAATGAACTACTCACAGTTCATAGGCAAGCTTTCAAAGAGCGATATCTCTTTGAACCGTAAGGTTCTTGCAGATCTTGCAATGAACAATCCTCAGGCTTTTGAGCAGGTTGTAAAGTCTCTTAAATAATACTCCACGTAAAGGTGAAGTTCCTCAAAAACAGATGGTTTAAGTTTTCCTTCTGGGCTACCCTTTACATTCTGTGGGTTATATGGCTTGGAAATTACTGGTGGCTTTTAGGACTGCCGGTAATTTTCGATTTATATATTACCAAGAAAGTTAAGTGGGCATTCTGGAAGAGAACCAAGAAGAGGGGTAATTTTACAGATACCCTTCTGGATTGGGTAGATGCTATCATCTTTGCTGTGATTGCAGCAATGGTAATTAAGATCTTCTGGTTTGAGGCCTTCACAATTCCTTCTCCTTCAATGGAGAAGACCCTTTACACGGGAGATTATCTCTTTGTTACAAAACTGGCTTACGGACCAAAGATTCCGCAGACTCCGCTCTCCGTTCCTCTGGTTCACAACACCCTTCCGCTCTCAGGCAAGGAGTCCTATTCTACTCTTATTCAGAATAAGTACCGCCGCCTCAAAGGGTTCGGAAGAGTAAAGAGGGGAGACATTGTGGTATTCTCCTTCCCGAACGGAGATACCGTATTAAAACAGGCGCCTCAGGCAGACTACTATTCACTGGTACGTCTGAATGCGGGGCAGAGAAGTTTTGTTGAGCAGAGCCTCGGTCCAATCATAGTACGTCCTAAAGATAAGAAAGACAACTATGTAAAGAGGTGCGTAGCTGTATCGGGAGATACATTGGAGGTAAGAGAGGGAGTGGTCTATGTAAACGGCGTAAGAGAGCCGGAGAGAAAGACTCTTCAAAGTTCCTACACCGTTATTACTAAGGGTTCTCCTATAAACCAGGTACTTTTAGATGAGATGAGGATTAACCCGGAGGATGCCTCCTTTGATCCTTCACTGCCAGGTTACCCGGATATTGCTCTTACCAAAGAGGAGGCGGAGAAGATTAAGGCTTTGAGCGTGGTAATAAGAATGGAGGAGAACATAGACGTATTCCCTCCGGATTACCCGGACTCTCCGCTTACACTCTTCCCGTTTGACACCACTAACCATTGGACAAGAGATAATTACGGTCCTATATGGATTCCTGTAAAGGGAGCAACCGTAACGTTAGACTCCAAGAGCATCAACCTCTACAGAAGACTTATAACTGCGTATGAGGATAACACCTTGGAGGAGAGAGACAGCCT
>CAMHRD010000053.1 GCA_946187365.1 uncultured Bacteroidales bacterium | reverse complement strand
CATTGCAGGCGGTATGGGTGAGATGATTGCGGGAGTTTTGGCAACTGAAAAACCAGTTCCTGTGGAGCATGTTGCAATTAACGACAGGTTTGGGCAGAGCGGCACTCCTTCAGAACTGATGAAGGCCTACGGTCTTGACGCAGAGCATATTGTAGCTGCTGCTAAGAAAGCCATCAAAAGAAAGTAACACAATATGACAGACAAGGAGATCCTGCAGTTGTACCATTCCGAGCAGGGAGCCCAGCAAGCCTTCAATCTGATTGTTAGGCAGTACTCCTCACGTCTGTACTGGCATCTGAGAGAGATGGTTTTAACTCACGATGATGCTAACGATTTACTTCAAGATACACTTATAAAAGCGTGGAACGCTCTTCCTAATTTCCGTGGGGAGAGCGGTTTATACACGTGGCTCTATAGGATTGCAACCAACGAGGCCTTCACGTTTTTAAAGAAAGAGAGGATTAACAGCAAGTTCTCTCTTACCTCTTTTGAGAGAAAACTGGAAAAGAGTCTCTCTGATGATATGTACTTTTCCGGAGACAGCATGCAGTTACTTCTGCAGAGAGAGATTGCAAAACTGCCGGACCGCCAGCGTGCAATCTTTTCTATGCGCTATTTCCAGAATATGTCTTACGCAGACATAGGTGAGATTCTGGGAAGCAACGGAGATGCTGTAAAAGCCTCCTATTCAATAGCCTACAAAAAGATATCATCTAACTTAAAGAAACTTATTTAACACTTTATATTATGAGAAAGAGAATCCTTACAATAGTCTTTGCACTCTTTGTATTTTCCATACCGCTCTATTCCATTGTGAACGGGCGTTCTCTTACAAATACGCTTAAGGACTTATGTACTGAACTGAAAATGATTTTCTTTCAGAAGGATGAGAACCAGAAACGCTTTGAGGAAGATTATGAACGTCAGCACCAGAAGATGATAGATGTAATTACCAATTCAGACAGACTATCAATACTGCTTTACACTCAGGAAGAGGAGATGACGTTTGACTTGGCATACGCCTTAAAAAAGGTTACATCTGACTACAAAGATTTCCGTAAGGATACAAGACCCTATGACCGCTTCATTAACTCGCTGAATGCAAATATAGACCGCTATGCCCGTCTTATTGAGGCACTTAGGCGCCTTCCGCCGGTTATGAAGGAGATAGAGATTGAGATACTGCCGGACAGTCTTCAGTACCATAATGACTCTTTGGATCTTCACATATTAGGAGATGATTCATACCTGGAAAAAGAGGTAATAAAGATTGCCATAAAAGATTCTCTCGCCGCCCCTTTTGTTTTGGATGAAGAGGGAGAGAGGTTCCGCGATTCCTGCATCTTTTATGCCTCAGAGCTTCTTAAAATGTATGCGGACAACCGCGCCTTTGTTATTGCGGACAGCTCTCATTATCAGGAGGCTCACCTGCGTATGAAGGAGGCGTACGATTATGCGGAAACAAAATACCGGGAGTTGGAAAACTACTTTTTCACAGAGGGTCAGACTCCTTTTATGACAATATTGGGCAACTTTCATGAGTATTGTCAAAGAACGCTGATAGATTTATTAAATCAGTATGATTTTGCTCAGGTGGAAGAGGCTTCCGCAAAGGCAAAGGCTGTGGATTCCTCCTCTTTAGACAACTCTGAAGAAGAGAGGCGTTCGTTTTATGATAACCTCTCCAGCAGGGGAGAAAACACAATGCTGGTTATTGTATGCGTTGTGCAACTTGTTCTTCTTATAGTCTTTTGGGGAGTAACCTTCCTGCTGCTTCTGCTTGTGAGCCGCTTTGTCAAAATAAAGAAGTTTGTTCCCAAGAAGCAGTTGCCTGTATTTTCTATTCTGTTAGGAACCATCCTCTACTTTTTAATATTCGGGTTCTTCTGGCAGGGAGACGAGTATATTCAGCTGGGAGTCAAGCATGTAAACACCCTTCTATGGCTGCTTATTGCCATTAACGGCTCTCTGCTTTTGAGGGTAAAACCGGAACAGATAAGAAACGGACAGAGACTCTATACCCCAACCTTTGCAATGGCTTTGGTTATAGTCTTTTGCAGAAACATCTTCATCCCCGATAAGATGCTGGTTCTGCTCTTCCCTCCAATTTTGTTCATTGTGGTGGTAAGGCAGCTCATTTTCTGTATAAAAGAAAGGGGCAAAGTTTCCCCGATAGATAACACATTTGGCTGGATATCACTGGCCATCTATATAACAGCCTCTCTCTTTGCCTTCTTTGGTTACACCTTTGTTGCTCTGCTTGTTCTGGTATGGTGGTATTTCCAACTGGCGGCACTTCTTACAATTGCCTGTATCTCAGACCTGTTGCGCAGATACAAAAACCGCTTCCTGGATAAACGGGTAAATGCATTAAGGGAGAGAATCACATACGTTACCGGCAAAGACAGAGAGTCTCTGCTCTTTGGTGCAACATGGCTCTATGATTTAATCAAGCAGGTTTGTATTCCGGCATTGGTACTGCTCTCTCTGCCGTTCTGTATTCACCTATCATTGAACATATTTGACTTTAATGACCTCTTTGAAAAATCATATAACAATCCGTTCATACACCTTACGGACAAGAACGGTTTTGATATGCTCAGAATCTCATTCAAGAGCGTCATCTATCTCTTAATATTATTCTACGTACAGCGTTACTTAAACAGAGCCTTCCATGCAATCTGGCAATATACACGTTACCAGATATTTATGTACAAGCATAACAGAACGGATATTCTTGCAAATGAAATCAACCTCTCTTTGGGAAACAGCATCATATCCGTGTTGATGTGGTTCTTTTTCATTGTAGTGGTTTTTGTTGTATGGAAGATTCCTACAGGTTCAATGGGACTGATTGCAGGAGGTCTATCCGCCGGTATTGGTATTGCCCTGAAAGATACCATAAACAACTTCATTTACGGTATTCAGCTTATGGGAGGACGTGTACGTGTGGGAGACTGGATTGAGTGCGAGGGGGTACGCGGAAGGGTTACCTCCATAAACTACCAATGCGTTCAGGCAGAGACAATTGAGGGCACGGAGATGTCTTTCCTCAACTCCTCTCTCTTTGGCAAGAACTTTAACAACCTCACCCGTAACAACTCATACGAACTTACCGTTATTAATGTGGGCGTGGCTTACGGTACGGATATAAACAAAGTGCGTGATGTTTTGGTGAGAGATATGCAGGTAATGCGTACCAAGGACGGCTACGGAAGAGAGATTGTAGACCCTAAATACGGAATCTATGTTGTAGTTGGCAATATGAGTGACAGTGCGGTTGATATCTCCGTTAAACAGTATGTGCTGGTAGCAGAACGGATTGCATACGTAGACAAGGCAAAGGAGGTTATCTATAACTCACTTACCTCTGCGGGCATAACCATAGCCTTCCCTCAGTGTGACGTCCATATTATCTCCAATGAGCCAAGGGTGGTAAACAAGAAGGGTTGATTTTTTTAAGGCCCTTTTTTACTTTTTTCTAAGAATAGACTCTAAATAATGGTTTTTGACAGAAACAGAGTGATGAACGAGAGAGAAAACAACAAGACATTTTTTAATAATCCGCTGGAAGAGAGCAAAATGCATCAGATTCCGTTCACGGTTCCGGAGAACTATTTTGAGGAGCTGGAGGAGAATCTGAATGCAAGGTTGAGTGGACAGAAGCAGGACGGCAGATGGGGAGCCCTCATAAGAACACTGAAGGCATCACTTGCTCTGGCGGCCTCCTTCCTTATCATTTTTGGTCTTGGATGGGGTGTTATGCACCTTACAAAGAGTGTTCAGAAGGGATCCGAACTGGTAGCCACTACGGCGGAAGATGCTGTAATAGACAGCCTTATGCAGGAGTACGGATCTATTGAGATAGCAAAGTTCTATGAGGCTGAGGAGGAGATTGACGAGAGGGAACTCTATCTGGAAGATGAATATTTAGACGCTATAGGTGAATATGTAGAATCTACCTCCACCAACTTTAACGGCGTTTTGGCAGAAGACTTTAAATAGTAAAAGGAGAGTAAGAATATGAAAAGAAATTTGATTTTTTCCTTGGCTTTAATGATGTTTTTGCTGGGTTCTCTTTCTCTGTCTGCACAGGATACAGAGAAGAAAGGGCCTCAGAGACCGATGTTTAACAAGGATCAGATTGTTTCTCAGAAGATAGCCTTCTTTACAAAGTTTCTGGATCTTACCCCGGATGAGGCTCAGAAGTTTTGGCCTGTATACAACGCTTGCCAGGATGAGATGGAGAAAGCCAGAAAGGAGACAAGAAAGAGTGCTTTTACGCTTTCAAAAGCATTGAAAGAGGGAGACAAAACAGATGAAGAGATTCGTTCTCTTGCGGAAACCTATTATGGAAACTTAGACAGGGAGAACGCTCTGCAGAAGTTGCACTATGCTGAGTACCAAAAGGTTCTGCCTATTAAAAAAGCGGCGCGCGTAAGACTTTTGGAAGAGCAGTTTACCCGCAACCTCATTATGCAGCTGAGAGGAAACTATCGCGGAGGAAAATCGGGCGGTCCAAAACAGCCGCAGCCAAAAGAAAAGGAAACAAAGTAGATTAACACTTCAATTATTGTTATAATGATGTGTTCGCAGGGAGGGCGGCAGCAATGCGGCCCTCTTTTTTTGCAGCACCTTCGCAAAAGTGAGGATAAGAGGCTATCGCGGAGGACGATAAAAAGGCTTTGGTTTTACCAAAGCCCAGCCCGAATGGGCCGCATGCCCCAACGGGGCTAAACAACAATAAAAACGGGTGGCATTGCCACCCAGTTTTTATTTAATAATCACAACACTACTATCTGGAAGGAACAGCCTGGTGGAAACCAGCGCCCCATCAAATTTTCGTTTCTTACTTGCTATATTCGGGTGCAGAATAATTAAGGAGTCTTTAATCTCCACAAGTTTTTCTGCAGCCGCTTCATCATCTCCCTCACTGAAGAACTTCTTGCTGCTGAGGATTTTCTCCACCATTACTTCAAGATCCGGAGTTATGGTCTCATCCTTTGCAATCTTTGTTGTAATGTTTCCAAGGCTGTCTTCCTCGGTTACAATAGAAGAGGAGTTTTTGAACAGCACGTGAATCTTTGGATAGAGAGCATACTTCTTGTTCTTCTTTCCGGTTGTGGTGTAGAGCAGGTAATCTCTGTCATACGGATTCTCATCACTTACAAGAACCTCATCTTCATCATTGCCGCTCTTCACATCCCAATCTACAACATAGTTGGAAGCCCTGTTCTTACCTACTGCATCATCAATATACTCAGACATCTTTACCCACTCAACAGGCTCACCGTCAAGAGTCTCAGGCAGTTTTGCATACTCAACATAGAGAGTGTCGTATGGTTTTACAAACTCCTTCTTAAAGGTGGAGGTTGAAGAGGCCATATTGAACACCTTATCTGATGAGAATACTGAGAGACCTATGATGGAGAGAACCCAGAGTGCAAACATAATGAGTCCCGGATGCCACTTTGGTCTCTTAAGGTTGAAAATGAGCCATATACCTGCGTAAGTGAGAGCCAGAATAGGGAGAACTATAAAGAGAACTGCGCTTATCTTGCCAAGCACTCCCCACCACCAAGGCATCTGCAGATAATCCATAATGCTTACAGGGGTAACTCCAAAGAACTTGTTGGAACCCAGGAAGGCAAACCAGCCTGCTCCTAAAAGTCCGAATGCAATGAGCAGCAATATAAGACCTATGAAGACCTTAATAAGGCGGCTAAGCCATCTTCCGTGTGGCTGATCAGGGTTATTGTACTCATCCTCAACACCTTTCACACCCGGGTCTCTGCCAAACATCTGGCTCTTCTGAATGCGGGTCTTAGCCTCCGGAATAACAATCCAAAGAATGATGTAGGTAAGAATCATAAGTGAACTTATGCCTCCTGTAAATGAGCGGAAGTGTAAGAAGAAGCCAAATTTTATAAATTTGAACACCAGAAAGATGGCAAAGAAGAGTCTTACCCATACAGGGCTGATCTTAAAGTAGTGGGCCAAACCGCTGCAGACTCCTCCCAGCACTCTGTCTGTGGTGTCTCTGAAGAGGCGTCTTGTAACGGTATCGGAGCCTGTTGCGGGCTCTTCCGGTCTTGCCTGGAAGGTACTCTTTGTTTCAGAACCCTTCTCTCCCTGCTCTTCCTCATCAAAATCTGCCGGACGTCCCATAATCTTAATCACCGCATCTACTCTCTCTGCGCTTACAACCTCATCTTTAGTATGGCTCTCCAGAAGAAGCTCCGCAATACGGCTCTCAATATCGTTAATAATCTCCTTGCCCTCTGGCTTGGTGCTGTAGTGACTCTCTAAATCTTTGATATAGAGATTTAAACGCTGATAAGCATCTTTGTTTAACACAAAGGAGATACCGCCAATGCTAACTTTTATTGTCTCTTCCATAACTAAATCTCCTTTGTAAGTGCAGTTGTTCCGTTTTTAATAAAGTCTACCGTCTTAATCACATCTCCCCACGCTTCATCCATCACCTCAAGAGCCTTATGTCCCTTCTCTGTAAGTGAGTAATACTTGCGAGGAGGACCTGCCGGACTCTCTTCCCATCTGTAGGAGAGCAATCCCTGATTCTTCTGACGGGCCAACAGAGGATAAAGCGTACCTTCTACCACAATCATTTTTGCCTCTTTAAGCTCCGCGATAAGTGGAGAGACATAGGAATCTCCCTTTCTGAGGATGCTCAGAATACAGTATTCCAACACACCCTTTCTCATTTGAGCCTTAATGTTTTCTGCATTAAGGTCAAAGTTCATCTCATTCTGATCCTTAATTTCCATAACACTCCTGTTTTATCTCTTTGTTCTGAATTTATCTAAGTTCTCCGCCGTCTTAGGCCATCCCCTCATCTCACACTTCTGTGCCGGAGTAGTTGCCTTAGGCACTACAATCCAGAGAATTATGTAGATAAGAAGGCCAGAGCAGCCGGCCAGGAAAAGAAGCACAAAGGCTATCTTAATAAGAGTAGGGTCTACGTTGAGGTAGTAACCCAATCCCATGCAGACTCCTCCCAGAGAGGCGTTGTCTGAATCTCTGTAAACCCTCTTTACTACCGGCTCATCATAAACCTTAGAGCTGTTGTAGTTATTGTTGTTAAAGCCCTGGCTCTCTCCGCAGCTTCTTCTGTAAGGCTCCCCGTCCGGCATGCCCAACTGGTCTATGATCTCATTAATCATACTAATATCTACAACGTTCTTAACGGGACCTACCTTATAAGAGAGTATCTCTGCGATTCTCTCCTCCAAGTCCCGCATGGTCTCCTCAGACTGGACGCCCAAAGTTGATTTTCTCTTAAAGGCATCCAGATACTCTTTCAGAGCCTCGTAGGCATCTT
>CAMHRD010000052.1 GCA_946187365.1 uncultured Bacteroidales bacterium | reverse complement strand
CGTTCTTAATCTCAAAGAGGAGCAGAGCAAAGAATATAAGAAGAGAGATTGTAATTCCAACTCTTCCTATCTGTTTGCCCAGCTTTGCAAGTTGCTTTGAAAGAGGAGTTTGAACTCCTGTTATCTCAGATGCCGAGCGGGCGGTTTTGCCAATCTCAGTAGCGTCACCTACCCTTTCTACTATCATAACACCCTCTCCCTCGCTTACGGTTGTACCTCTGTAGAGGGCGTTTGGAGAGTATGCACTCTTGTAACTATCAACCTTTTGGGCAAATTTCTTTGCCGGATTGGACTCTCCGTTCAGAGAGGATTCGTTAACCTTAAGTTCATTGGAGGTTAGAACTGTTCCGTCTGCTGGAATCTCATCTCCCTGTGAGAGAACCACAATGTCATTTACAACAATCTCGCTCTTAGGTATTTCAATAACCCCTTCCTCTCCGCTCTCCTTTACTCTGAGAACCTTTACGGGAGTCTGGTCATTAATGGAGTTAAGAATATCAAACTCCTTCCCTGCCTTGTATTCATTTAAGAATGAGACGAATGTAGCCAGGAAAATGGCAGCTATTATACCAACGCTCTCCAATATGGAGGAGTTTTCACTCAAAAGAGATACTGCGGTAGAGATTGCTGCCGCAATTATAAGTATCACAATCAGAGGGTCTTTGAACTTCTCCAGTAACAATACATACCACTTCTCACGTTTTGCGGGCGTAAGAATATTGGCTCCGAACCGTCTGAGGCTCTCTTCTACCTCTCTGTTATTTAAGCCTTTGAAGGAGTTCATTAAGGCTCTTTATCTTTTCTGTGGCGTCACTCTCCTTCTTCTTCTCCAACTCAACCACCTGAGCAGGAGCGTGAGAGACAAATTTTTCGTTTGAGAGTTTTGCCTTAACGGATGCAAGGAACTTTGTATATCTCTCAATTTCAGCCGTTACCTTGGCTATCTCTGCAGCTGTATCAACCTTTACAGGAATGAAGAACTCAGTTGTTGAGACCATAAAGTTTACACCCTGGAGTGAAGTGTCAAATGCGTCAACCTCCTCAATCTCTGAAACGTTTGCCAACTTCTCAATGATTGGTTTCATTGAGTTTACAAACGGCTTCTTTACAAAGAGATCCAGCTTCTCCTTTGGAGATATTCCCTTGCTTTGACGCATGTTACGTATGTTTGCCACGCAGCCTGCAGCCTCTTCAAACATAGTTATATCCTCCTCTGAGTACTCATTAGCCTTAGGGAGTATCTGAAGCATTATAGTTGCACCCTTCTCTCTCTCCTCCATATTCTGCCAGAGCTCCTCAGTAATGAACGGCATAAACGGATGGAGAAGTTTAAGGAGTGAATCAAAGAATTCTATTGTCTTAGTGTAAGTTACCCTGTCTATCTTCTCACCGAATGCAGGCTTAACCGCCTCCAGATACCAGGCGCAGAACTCATCCCAGAAGAGTTTGTAAATGGTCATTGTGGCGTCTGAAATTCTGAATTTAGAGAAGTGGTCTTCCATCTGGTTGATTGCCTTGGAGAGTTTTGCGGAGAACCACTTAACTGCGCAAGCTGCACTCTCTGAAGGTTTTGCACTGTCATCCACCTCCCAGCCTCTGGTAAGACGGAAGGCGTTCCATATCTTGTTGCAGAAGTTTCTTCCCTGCTCAACCTGAGACTCGTCATAGAAGACGTCATTACCTGCAGAGGAGCATAGCAGCATACCAATTCTTACGGCATCTGCACCGTACTTTGCTATAAGTACCAGAGGATCAGGTGAGTTGCCAAGAGTCTTGGACATCTTTCTTCCCAATTTGTCTCTTACAATACCGGTAAGATATACGTTTGTGAAAGGCTCCTGCCCCATAAACTCATCTGCCGCCATAATCATTCTGGCAACCCAGAAGAAGAGGATATCAGGTGCTGTAATAAGGTCTTTTGTAGGGAAATAGTAAGCAAGGTCTCTGTTTGACTCTCTCTCCGGGAAGCCCGGTTTATCTGCATCGAATACGGAGATTGGCCAGAGCCATGATGAGAACCAGGTATCAAGAACATCCTCATCCTGCTTAAGATCCTCCTTCTTAACGTTAGGATCTATCTTCTTTGCAGCCTCAAATGCCTCATCCAGAGTAGCTTCCACAACAAACTCACCGTTAGGAAGATAGTAAGCAGGAATCTGCTGTCCCCACCACAGCTGGCGTGAGATGCACCAGTCTCTTACGGTCTCCATCCAGTGACGGTATGTGTTTGTGAATCTGTCCGGTATAAGGTTTACCTTACCATCCTCAACGCTCTTTAAAGCCTTCTGTGCCAGCACCTCCATTTTAAGGAACCATTGGAGTGAAAGACGCGGTTCAATAACAGCATCGGTTCTCTCCGAATGGCCTACAGGAGAGAGGTAATCCTCAATCTTCTCCAGATTTCCGGCCTCCTCCAGCATCTTCACAATCTTCTCTCTGGCAACAAATCTGTCCTCACCTACAAGTATCTGAGCCTTCTCGTTCAATCTTCCGTGTTCGTCAATAATATCCAGAACAGGAAGGTGGTGGCGCAGTCCAATCTCATAGTCGTTAATATCGTGAGCCGGAGTGACCTTAAGGCAACCGGTTCCAAAATCCATTGTTACATAGTCATCCTCAATGATAGGAATCTCTTTGTTAATGAGCGGAATAAATATCTTCTTTCCTCTCAGGTGATGATAGCGCTCATCGTTAGGGTTGATACAAACGGCTGCATCCGCCATAATTGTCTCAGGACGGGTGGTGGCAATAATTATGTAATCCTTTCCAACCTTTCCGCCATCGCTTATGAAATAGCGCAGGTAGTAGAGTTTTGATTTGGTCTCCTTGTGAATAACCTCCTCGTCACTTACGGCGGTCATTCCAACAGGGTCCCAGTTGACCATGCGGATACCTCTATATATAAGCCCCTTCTTGTAGAAATAGACAAAAGTATTGATTACGGCGCGGCTCAGTGCAGGATCCATCGTGAATTTTGTACGGTCCCAGTCACAGGAGGCACCAAGTTTCTTAAGCTGCTCAAGGATAATTCCTCCGTGCTCCTCCTTCCACTTCCAGGCCTCCTCCAAAAACTGCTCACGGGTAAGGGAGGTCTTCTCAATTCCCTTCTCCTTAAGGCGTGCAACCACCTTAGCCTCAGTGGCTATGGATGCGTGGTCCGTTCCTGGAACCCAGCAGGCGTTCTTTCCCAACATTCTGGCACGGCGTACCAATACGTCCTGAATTGTATTGTTCATCATGTGTCCCATGTGGAGGACGCCCGTTACGTTTGGCGGAGGGATTACTATGGAATAAGGTTCCCTTTCATCCGGTTCAGAATGAAATATCTTGTTTTCTAGCCAATAGGAGTACCATTTGTCTTCACATAGAGACGGGTTGTACTTTGCAGGAATATCCATAAATGTTCAATAATTTTAAACCGGAGAGTACTCCGGGTGTTTATCGGGTGGCAAAGTTAATAATTTTAAGTATCTTTGCCCGCACTTGGACTAACATTAATATATGTATGGAAGATAACAAGCAACTGGACATAGAGCTTAACAGTGATGTGGCTAAAGGTTCATATTGTAACCTCTCCATAATCACCCATTCGCCCAACGAGTTTGTTCTGGACTTTCTGAAGATACTCCCCGGCTTTCCTAAAGCGGTTGTAACAGAGAGAATTATAATGACTCCGGAGAATGCCAAGAGACTGGCGAGCGCACTAGCAGACAACATAGGTAAATATGAGGAGCACTTTGGCTCCATTTCACTTCATAATCCTGAGATTGCAATCCCAATCAAGCAGTCACAGAATAAATCGTAATTAGTTAGAATACAAAGATATGAGTAAAGAATTCACAATTGTGGTCCTTGCTAAACAGGTTCCGGATACCAGGAACGTTGGTAAGGATGCCATGACACCGGAGGGTACGGTAAACAGAGCCGCACTTCCGGCTATTTTCAATCCTGAGGATATGAATGCTCTGGAGCAGGCTCTCAGGATAAAGGATAAATTCCCCGGCTCTAAGGTTTTAATCCTCACGATGGGTCCTTTCAGAGCTGCAGAAATCATAAGGGAGGGCTACTTCCGCGGAACAGACGGTGGTGTACTTCTTACAGACAGAAGATTTGCCGGTGCAGATACCCTTGCCACCTCTTACGCTATTTCTCAGGCAGTTAAGAAACTTAACCCGGATATCATAGTTGCGGGCCGCCAGGCAATTGACGGAGATACCGCACAGGTAGGACCTCAGGTTGCAGAGAAGCTCAATATACCTCAGGTAACTTATGCTGAGGAGATTACAGATATTAACGAGAGCAAGGTAACCGTTCTCCGCCGCTTGGAGAGAGGTATTGAGGTGGTAACTTCCACTCTTCCTTGCCTTATTACCGTTCACGCTACAGCTGCTCCTTGCCGTCCGAGAAACGCAAAGATGCTCCTCAAATACAAGTACGCACGTACTGCCAATGAGGAGAAAGATCCTGCAAACGAGGGCAAATATGCAATTGGAACAGATGAGAAGCCATATCTGAAGATTCAGGAGTGGACCGTAGATGACGTAGGCGGTGATGAGAACAGCTACGGATTTGCCGGTTCCCCTACCAAAGTAAAGAAGGTTGAGAACATTGTCTTTAAGGCAAAAGAGTCTAAGGTTCTTACCGGAAGTGATGCAGATATAGATTCACTCATCGGAGAGCTTATGGCAAATCATGAGATTGGTTAATTAATTAAGAATGAGTATTATGAACAACATTATAGTATACGCAGAGACCGATTCCGGAAAGATTTGCGATGTTTCTTTGGAACTTCTTACAAAGGCCCGCTCTCTTGCAGAGAGGCTTAAGGTAGACGTTGAGGCACTTCTTATTGGAAGCAACGTATCTAAACTTGCTCCGGAACTTTATCAATACGGCGCAAAGGTTGTCCATCTGGCAGATGATCCTTCATTGGAGTTTTTCCGTACACTTCCATACGCCGCTGTAACTCTTAGAGTTATAGATAACGAGAAACCTCAGATTGTGCTCTTTGGAGCAACAACCGTTGGACGTGACCTTGCACCGAGAGTATCAAGCGCTCTAAAGAGCGGTCTAACAGCAGACTGCACCTCCCTGGAGATTGGAGACCATGATGATGCAAAGACAGGTAAGCACTATACAGACCTTTTGTATCAGATTCGTCCTGCATTCGGAGGTAACATCATAGCAACTATTGTGAACCCTGAGCACCGTCCTCAGATGGCAACCGTCAGAGAGGGCGTTATGAAGAAGGAGCCTCTTGCAACTCCTGTAGATGGAAAAATCAAAGAGCTCAACGTCTCTTCTATCCTGGTAGACAGTGACTTTGCTGTTGAGATCATTAAGAGGGAGATTGAGGAGAGAAAGATAGACATTAAGGGTGCCCAGATACTTATTGACGGCGGTTACGGAGTTGGAAGCAAGGAGAATTTCTCTCTGATTTTTGACCTTGCAAAGACTCTTGGAGCCGAGGTTGGAGCTTCACGTGCAGCAGTGGATGCAGGCTTTGTGGAGAATGCACGTCAGATTGGTCAGACGGGTGTTACCGTTCGTCCAAAACTCATTATCTGTGTGGGAGTAAGCGGTGCAATTCAGCACACCGCAGGTATGGATCAGAGCAAGATTATTATTGCAGTTAACAATGATCCGGAGGCCCCTATCCACAAGATTGCAGACTACTCCATCATAGGAGACCTTAACGAAGTAGTACCAAAGATGATTGCTTCATATAAGAAGCAGAGCAAATAGGAGGATACAGTATGGCTAACTTTTATAAAGATAATAAAGACCTTAAGTTCCAGCTCTCAAACCCTCTGATGAAGAGAATTGTGGAGATTAAAGAGAACAACTACGAAGATTACGGCAAATATGACTATGCTCCTAAAGATCTGGCGGATGCGCTGGATTCATACGACAGAGTAATGGATGTTATCGGTCAGATTTGCGGAGATATAATTGCTGCAAATGCAGAGCAGGTAGATATTGACGGCCCTGTATGTAAAGGCGGCAGAGTAACTTACGCAGAGGGTACCAAGAAGAATCAGGAGGCTCTGACAAAGGCCGGCGTATACGGAATAGCACTTCCGAGAAAGTATGACGGTCTGAACTTCTCTATGGTTCCTTACGTAATGGCTGCCGAGCTGGTTGCAAGAGCAGACGCAGGTTATGCAAATATCTGGGGTTTACAGGATTGCGCAGAAACCATCGCCGAGTTTGCATCTGAAGAGATTAAGGCTGAGTTCCTTCCTAGAATCAACAAGGGAGAGACCTGCTCAATGGACCTTACAGAGCCTGATGCAGGTTCTGACCTTCAGGCAGTTGCACTCAAGGCTACCTTTGACGAGGAGAAGCAGATGTGGATGCTCAACGGCGTTAAGAGATTCATTACCAACGGTGATGCAGATATCAAACTGGTTCTTGCCCGCAGTGAGGCCGGAACATTTGATGCCAGAGGACTCTCCTATTTTGTTCACGATAAGAAGTGGGGCGGCGTAACCGTCAGAAGAATAGAGAATAAACTCGGTATTCACGGCTCCCCTACCTGTGAGCTGGTATTCAGAAACGCTCCTGCAAAGATTGTGGGTGACCGCAAGATGGGTCTTATCAAATATGTGATGAGCCTTATGAACGGTGCCCGCCTGGGCGTTGGCGCTCAGAGCGTTGGAATCTCAGAGGCTGCTTACAGAGAGGCTCTCAAATATGCCAACGAGAGAGAACAGTTTGGCAAGAAGATTATTGAGTTCCCTGCAGTATACGAGATGCTTGCAGTTATGAAGGCAAAACTTCAGGCTTCACGTGCAATCCTCTATGAGACATCTCGTTGCGTAGACGTATACAAGGCTCTTAACGCACTTGTAACTCCGGAGAGAAAGCTCACTCCGGATGAGAGAAAGGAGAACAAGAAGTACTCAAGATATGCAGATATGCTTACTCCGCTCCTTAAGATGACATCAAGTGAGTTCTGCAACCAGAATGCATACGATGCAATCCAGGTTCACGGAGGTAGCGGTTATATGAAGGAGTACCCTGTTGAGCGTCTTTACAGAGATGCAAGAATTACAACCATCTATGAGGGAACTTCTCAGCTTCAGACAGTTGCGGCTATCCGTTATGTAACCAACGGTTCATATCTGGAGATGATACGCAACGAGTATGAGAGCGTGGAGGTTAAGGTTTCCGAGGAGGTTGCAGCCGCTTGCCCGGATGCTCAGAAACGTCTGGAAGCAGTTAAGGCTAAGCTGGTTGAGATGACCAAACAGTATGAGCAGACCGTTGCAATGATGGAGGGCAAACCTGAGGAGTACATTGACTTCCAGGCTCGTAAGATGTGCGAGATGGCTGCATTCATCATTGAGAGTTATCTTCTCCTTCTTGATTCTATGCGCTGCGCATCCTTCATAGATTCCGCAGAGATCTTTACGGATAAGAGCGCTGCCTGGAACAACGAAAGATACAGCTACATTAAA
>CAMHRD010000051.1 GCA_946187365.1 uncultured Bacteroidales bacterium | reverse complement strand
TAGAAAGATGTCCTAATTCCCGTCACCACAATCCTTGCCACAAGACGGGAGATTGTAACCTCCACACTCCCTGCCCCGGAGATAGTTGCAGTGGTTGAACCGCTCATGGTAAAGTTCTGGAAGTCCTCGTCAGAGAGGTTGCACTCCCTCTCCAGAAAATGCTCCTCATCTATAAAACCAATCCAGTCAGTCACTTTGGAGTTTGCAATCACATAGATATACTCAGGAGTGAACTGAGGATAAGTTTCATAGATATTCTTCTCACCAACAGTACTCTTAACCTCAAGATTAGAGAGTCCGCCCGCAGCGGTAATCTCTGCTGCAGTGTACTTTTTGTAGCTCTCCAACGCACCGTTAGACTTAAAGAGGAAAATCTCCAACGTATTGATTTTGTTGTCGTTATCATCAATACCGTTATCACCGTCAGAGTTCTTGGTATAAACCCCGGCCCTCTTCACTTTAATGTTTACAACCTGCTCTTCCTCCGGAGAAACAATCTCCTCGCTTTTACTGCAAGAGGCCAGCACCACCCCGGCCATCATTGCCCAATAAAAAATCTTTTTCATCATTTATAAGTTTATGTTAAACGTTTATAATAACCCACACTCCTCCATCAACGGCTCCATCTCCGGATCCAGGGCCGCCTTAAAGCTCATATCCGCATCCGCCTCAATGCTGGCCATCAGCAGCTTGGCCGCACTCTCCTTCTCCTCCCGCCTCAGCAATGCAACCGCCTGCAGATAAAGCACTTCCGGAGTCTGTTTCAGATCCTTAAGCACATCCAGCGCAGAGGCATTGTAATCCAAACTCAAGTAGCAGATTGCAGTGTTGATATTCCTGTAGGGCCTCAAAATCTCCAGCGCATCCTTATACTGCCTCTCCTTCAAAAGCGCCAGCCCCTTCAGATACTTCTCATCCAGAGGCGCCTCCACCGTCAGCGTATCATAACACTTCCTATGCAAATGGAAGGAGAAATCTATGCGCCTTAAAATCGGATAGATAGAACTCCGTAATCCTTGCACTTAGAAAGCCTCTCCTCACGCACATCAGGATCATCCGTCTTCAGCACCTCCAACAGCTGCTGCTTAAACTGAATGTTCTCATCCTCCAGAATGTACCGTCTCAACAGCTCCCAATTCTCCGGAATATTATCCGTCTTAAAGAGCTTCTGCCCCCTGTTCAAGTAAGAAGCAAAATACTCCTTAACAGACTCCGCCCGCTTCTTGGAAAGCCTGCTGTTAGTAGCGTAACTTCCTTCTGGCGAGCAAGATGAAACAATATCCACAGAGTCTGTCACAAACTCTTTATTCAGTTGCAGAGAATCAAAATTTGCCTTAATCCTCTCAATCTCCCTATTGTTCTCACCCAGAGACTCATCCACAATCCAACTCCCCGCCTTAAACTCAATAAATGCAATCGTAGAGACCACAACATCCCTCTCAACTCTGGCCGTCAGGTATAGCGGACTCTCATCCAAAAACCGGCTGAAAGAACTCACGTAATATGCCAGCGTATCAGATTTTGGAAAGTCATAAAGCCTTCTGCCGTAGGCGAATACGCCGCCTGAGAAGGTGAGCCGCAACTTCTTCATCCCATCAACCGCCCTCACATCCTGGCTGTACCGGTAAATGATATCTCCCTCACCGCCCCTTATGATGGTGTCCAATCTTATTCCCGATGTGTCTATCGGATCTTTCACGCACCGCCTGAACACCTCCTCCAGTCTTGCCTTTCTGCGGTTGTTCAGATTCACCAGATAGTGCTTTATGTAATACTCAACCGCCTCATCCTCAGTCACCCCAAACTCCCCTAGCGAATCCTTAAAGTTCCTTGCAGAAAAATTTTCCAGCAGGAACAGATATGTAAACGCCTTCACAAAGTCCACAGAATCAGGAATTATGGAGGCCAGGTACTTCCTGTTCTTCTCATACCCCCGCATCTGCGATGAGCGGTACAGTTCCCCGGTAGCCATCACCCGCTCCAGCTCCATAGAATCCCTCTCCCAGAACAACTTAGGCGTAAGCCTTACCTGCCACTCCTCGCTGCAGAAGGTTGCCGGAATATGCACATCAAACCCCAGCCTAATCTTCCCGCCCCTCACGGACACCCTCTTATGGTTGGCCGTAACCACAACCGGAGAGAGCTTCCCCTTTGCCACCAGACTCCCCTCATCATCCTCAACCACAGCACTTAAGATCATTTGTTCATTCTCTCCGGCACTGTCCGCTGCCATCACACCGCCCCTTCTGACATCCCCCCTGTTCTCCACAGAAATCTTCCCGTACGGATTCCTCTCAATCTCACTGGTTTGCAGAATGGAAACCTTATCTTCACCAATTATCCTAACAAATCTCCTGCTTTGGCTGCAACCCCAAAGAACAACCAAGAGAATCCACATTGAAACAACACCACCTCTTCTCATAACACGCACATTAAAACAAGAATGAGACTCCCAGCACAAAATCGGCCGGAGAGACAATGAACTTTTTCCTCTTTAAAACAGGGTCTCCGCACCTGGTACACTGATACTTAGTGTAATCCGCCAGGCCCAAAAAGAGCCCCGCACCCATCTCAAGGTTCAGCCGTTTGGTAAGCAGCAGAGCGTACCCTCCCCCCGCCTTCAAACCGTAAGCGTACCCCTCGAAAGAACTCTTGGATGTGATTCCTCCGTAAGAAAACTTGCACCAATCCGCCCCACCGTACAGGTACCAGCCGGAGTTTACAAACCACGGCCAATAACGCCCATTCAGCTGAATCTCAGCCCTTCTGAAGAACACAGGAGAAGAGCTTTTACCAAATGAAAACGGATTGTAGGTCCCACCCAGATGAACGGAAACGTGCCTGGAAACAGGCACACCCACCTGAGCATTGATTGTCCCCAGAGTGAGCCACTCTATTCCGTTGGTAGAGAGCGAACTGTTCTGGCAGAAACCTGCCTTGCAGCAGAACAACATTGCGGCCATCAGAAAGACTCTCAAGAGCCCCGCCGCAACTGCACTTTTATTATGAATTTTGCTTGTGCACATATCTTTGCCTCTTCAAAATTGTGAAGCAAAAATATCTGCAGAAGCCCTAGCCTCCAAGCATTTGGGTAAAATGTACCTTTTTTTTGGATACATTTTACCCTATTGCAAATTTTGACCAAAAATGACTTAAACTTCTATGATTTTTTTCTCAAAAACATACCAAAGATAGCCCTTCACGTTCCCTTTTCCTAAACGATTAAAGAGATCCATGTATCTTTTAACCTGGTTCACATAGCTCTTGTGAGCCCCTTCAGTATCCTCATTACCCTCTGAAGATGAGAGTGTTCCAAACTTGTAGTCCACAATAATAGTTTCATCACCCTCCTTAGAGAACATCACCCTATCGGGCCTAAGAATGTTAGCACCATCCAAATACTCCGTCTCCGTCTCAACTCCGTACTGAGCTGTAAACCAACCGTATGGAAGAGCCGTTGGAAGAAGTCCCATAATAGTTTCAACTATCTTGTCACTGTTATCACCTAGCAAAGATGAAGGATTATTCTTAAGGAACCTCTCAACGGCCACCTTTACAACATCCTTAATATCTGACTGTTGTGAGACCTCTCCAATGTAAGAGAAGATATCATGCATAAGAATTCCGCGCCTTATATTGTCATCATTATCATAACGGCTTCTTAGTGATTTCTTCTGAGACTCATTGGAGAGCGTATCTGTAAGAAGCGTTCCGTCAGACTCTTGCAGAGAGTACAAAGTATCCTTCTCATCTTTTTCCTTTAAAGAATCTTCACTCTCATCTCCAAAAGTGTACTCCGTGTAGGTGAAAGGGTTACGCTCATCATCAGGATCAGCCTTTCCGTCTATCTCACACAACTCCTTAATTGTAAGCTCTTTATCTTCTCTTATAAAGTTCACCTTAAGCACCTCACCTTTACCATCTTTCCCCTCTGCGCCAACACAACCCTTACATATATTATTCAACTCTGCAGAGAGAGTACCTTTATTATAGCCTCTGCCGTAAATATACAGACGCTCCTTAGCCCTTGTAAATGAAACGTATGCAAGGTTTATGTTATCAATGCAAGTCTGCATGAGTTCCTTGTCATAATCCAGATTGTAGAAAGACTCACGCACATCTTTACCTGCAATGTTAATCATCAGAGGAGCCTTAAAATCAAGCCATTCGGAATCCGATATCAACCACCTGTCACCCTTCAGTCTCAGAACATCCTCCCTCAAAAACGGAGTGAATACTACTTTGAATGCCAAGCCCTTAGCCTTGTGCATAGTCATCACCCTTACGGCATCTGTTTTTCCGGAAAGTTCCGGAATAAAGAAGTTCTCCTCATTCTCTTCCCACCATCTGAGGAACATAGATATGTTGGTACCGTTGGTGGTGTTGTAATCCAGCACCTTATCCAGAAAGGCCTTCACAAACGATGCGTCTCCTGCCGGGTAACTCTCAATGAATGTGTTCATTAACACCTTGCAGATCTCATACAGAGTGCCGCAATTGGCCAGCTCCCTCCTGAACTCCGCATCCGCAGCACCAGCAACATCTTCTGCCCCAGCCAGCAGCCCCAGGTTCTTAACCTTTGCCCCGGAAATCCTTGCAAGCGCCTCCAGCCTCTCAGACTCCGGCTCCACCAGCTTACGCAACAGCTCCAGAATCACAGCAACCGTATTATTGGATCCAATTTTTAAGGAGTCTGTAGTTGTAATACTTATACCATTGTTTACCAGCACACCCGCAATCTTCTCCGCATCCCTATTTGAAGAAACCAATATTGCAATATCAGAGAACGAGTACTTTGCACCGCCTCCGCCACCCGTCAGCTCCCTAATCCTCCTAACCACATCCACGCAGGCAAAATCTGAAGGATTGGTAATAAGCCCATCACTCCTGTACTTCCCCGCATAAATCACCTTCACAACTCCCTTCTGCGGAACACTCTTGTACTTGTCACAAACCTCCTGTGCAGAACCAGCATATACCCCCTTAACAATCTCAGGCATAGCAAACCTAGAAGCATCCGATACCTTCTCCCCCAGCATATCTGAAAACGCAGTCACCAGACACCCTGGCTCCGAGAATATCAAATTATTGAATGCCACAATGTTAGAGAGGCTCCTGTAATTCACCAAAAGCGGCTCCGTATGGCACACTTCCTTAAAATCATGAGGAATTTCACTCCTTAAAATATCCCAATCGCCTCCTCTCCAGCGGTAAATACTCTGCTTAACATCCCCCACTAAAAGAGATGAATTACCCTCGGCCAGAGAGTTCAAAAGTAACGGCCGGAAGTTTTCCCACTGAGAATCAGAGGTATCCTGGAACTCATCCAAAAGATAGTGATTCAGCGTAGTTCCAATCTTCTCATAAACAAACGGAGCGTCACTTCCGGAAATAAGATCAGACAGTATCTGCGGCGCATCTGCAAGCAGCGTAAGTTGCTGTTGCTTAAGGTATTCCTCAAGTTCCGCCGATATATAATCCAGCAGCGTAGTCTCCCGTATGTTCTTAGAAACCAACTGGTAACTAACATAATTAGAATAGTGTTCGGCATAAAGAGCCTCTATCTTGGAAAGTATAGCCCCAACACTATCCTTATAGGAATTGATTATGCTATCCGGGGTATTTTTAAGGAAGAAACTCTGAGGATCATCTTTCCATTTTTCAACGTCAAATGAGTCTTTAAAAGGAGCCACCTTCTTTGACAGCGGATCTATAAAACGGAATTTACCGGTGATTGTACCGTAAAATTTTGAGGTGGTTTTGCTCTTAACACAGTCATCCTTCAGCAACTTTGCCGCCCCTATAAGTTCCTTATTCAAAGCCTCTAACGGCTCAATAAAATCTTTCCTCAACCCATCACGCTTGACATTCAACTCTTTGTTGAACTCCTCGTAAGATTTCAGTTTCTCACCGTTTTGCCTGGCTGTCTCTTCCGCCTCCTTCCTCTTGGAGCGGTATCCCGTCTTTGTAATCTCGCTTGATATTCTCAAAAGATCCCTCTTCCAATCCCAGTTCTTATCATCTTCAATCCTTGAAAGTGACAGATTCTTAATCCTTTCCAGCAGCTCCCCACACTCCGGCTTACCAAGTTTTGAGTAGAGAGAATCAAGTGCCTCCGATACCGCCAAATCATCATCCAATGATGTATCAAACGCTCCCCTGTGCCCCATCTCCAGAGCAAACGCTCTCAGCACTTTTTGGAAGAAACTGTCTATTGTACTCACTCTGAACATTGTATAATCGTGAACCAGCCGTCTCAACACATCCTTTGCATTCTTCTGCTCCTCCTTACTCTCTCCCTTTTTTCCGATAGATTTCTCATACAATGTCTTAATGATTCTCTCCTTCATCTCAAAGGTGGCCTTGTTTGTAAAGGTCACAGCCATCTGATGTTTGTAAGCCTCAGGCCCACCCTCCAACAGATATTTTGCAAATTGCTCAGAGAGGTTGTGAGTCTTTCCGCTGCCCGCAGATGCGTTATATACCAAAAGTTCTTTACTCATCTTTCTTTACCTCCCTGTTACAAATAGTCTTAAAATCACAGTATTTACAAACTTCGGAATCAGTGCAAACCGGCATACGAGCCTCACTCTCAGTAGCGCACTTAGCCTCAATCTTTTCAAGCAGCCCCTTAAGCCTCTCTGCAAACGCCTCAATCTGAGAGCGTTTTACTTTTATCACGATAGGTCCGCATTTATTCAGAAGCTGAAGCTGATAAACGCAAAGCTCCATATCTTCCCTGTAATTCTTTTCATTTGAGAGCATTAAAGCGTAGAAGAAAAGCTGGAACAGAATGGTGTACTCCTTATCTCTCTCCACTCCCTCTTTGAACATCTCATTCAGTATTTCAGAGAAGTCATCATCCTCAAGCTCTGAATATGAGTCTTTTGGGGCACTCTTAAAAAACCTTCCGCTCTTGTAGTCACACACCCTGTAGATGCCGTCCTGATTCTCCAAACGGTCTATTATGATAAAACCCCCGGAATTAAAGAGCGGTTTATTAATCACATACTCAGCCCCTTCAAACCAGTACTCACCATTTTTAGCCTTCTCCAAATCTTTCTCCAGAGTAATCTTAATGTACTTTTTAACAGACTCCCGTATCACAAGATTCTCACCCTCAATAAGATCCACCTGCATTGTTTCTTTGAAAGCACCGTCAAAGAGTTCTCTCATTGTCTCTTCATCTGCATACTTAGCAACAAGTTTCCCTGCAAACTCCTCCGTAACTTTTATTCTCTGTCTGTTTTTTACTCCGTCAACTTCCAGGAACTGACCGTAAATCTGCTCCATGCAGGAGTGATAGATGCTGCCGTAAGTGCTGGCCTCAACCGAATCTGTAAGGTCCTCATCCTTACCAAGTTTGAGAATCTTATCAAAGAAAAATCTTCTGTTGCAATCTAAATAGTTGTTGAGTGACGATGGAGAGAAGTATGCCTCTGCAACAAAGTATTTTTTGAGTCTGACCTTCTCCTCTTCCGTCAGAATTATGTCATCTGTATATGAGACCTTTGGAGTAGGAACCGGAGTTGAGAATGTGCGCTTAACAGGCTTAACACCAAAGTCATAGACCAGCTGCTTAATGAAGCG
>CAMHRD010000050.1 GCA_946187365.1 uncultured Bacteroidales bacterium | reverse complement strand
AATGGAATCTCTGGAAGGCGCTGTAGATATGGTGCGTAGCGTAATTGAGAGAAAGGTGAGCGGAGCCTCCGAGAGAATTTCCCTGCAGAGAATGCCAAAGGTATCCGGCGGTCCCTTCCTGGATGTTATTAAGGATGCCGTAATTCATAAGAAAGTATTGAGTCTCAGTTACATAACGGAGCGCTCAACCACCCGTGAGGTAATATTCTACCCGCTCTATATGAAATCCTACAGAATGCAGTGGTATTCATTGGGTTACATAGACGGACTGGACGGCATTCAGATTATTCCGGTAGATTGCGTAACAGGTTACTCCTACGCAATACTCCCATTTCCGCCAAACTACAGATTCTCTGCAGAGAGTTACTTTGCAGATATAGTTGGAGTTACAAGGCCTTCTTCTCCTAAGGAGGATATTACAATAAGGGTTAAAGGTCCTAAGGTTCAGTATCTTACCCTCAACCCTATCCACCCTTCACAGAAGATGACTCAGAAGATGGATGACGGCAGCTGCAACTTTCGTCTTTCCATTATCCCAAATGACGAGTTCTACCGCTGGGTTTACGAGATGCACCCATACGTAACCGTCATGTCTCCAAAGTATTGCGCAGATAACTCCAACGAGTTTATGAGGAACGTAACCTCAGATCTGCCTTCCGTTCAGGTTCCGGAAAAGCCAAAGAAAGAAACTAAAAAGAAGAAAGAGTCTGATCCTCAGATGGATCTGTTCTCTTCACTGTTCTAATAAGATGATAGATTTAATTCCTGCAATTAAGATACTTACCCCCACAGAAGTTGTGGACAAAGAGACCATTGAGCGCCTTAAAGCCTTTAAGGAGAGCGGTGTAAGCCGTGTTCTTATAGTAGACGTACAGGGCGCAAAGAGCAACGCTCCCGTTGCATTGAATCTTGTAAAACAGATAACGGAACTCTGCGGAGTAAAGGTCTCCTACTCTGGCGGTATAAAGAGCAGAGAGTCACTCAAGAACGCTCTCTCACTGGGTGCAGACCAGGTAATCTGCTCAACAATAGGTTCAGAGCAGAGCAACGTATTCAACTACTGGGCTGAGTGTTTTGGAAGCCAGTGCGTTATTCTTGGTGCAGATCTCAAGGGAGGAAAACTGCTGGTAAAGGGAAGAAAGCAGGAGTCTGCCGCCAAGTTGGAGGTGCTGCTCAAATCCCTTATTGCAGAGGGACTTAAAAGCGTTGTAGTTTGCAACGTTGAAGCGGAAGAGGGAGGTGAATTTAATGCAGATTTTTACAGAGGCATCACTTCATTATTCCCTCGCCTTAAGGTCATTGCAAGGGGTGGAGTAAATACTGTCGAGGAGGTTGACAGACTGGAAGAGTCAGGAGTGAAGGGGGCAATATTCTCATTATCAGAGAGCAGGCTCACTCCACAGGAGATTTACAATTACTATAAACAGGGGAAAGATGAATAGAAAAGGAAAGCCTATTGTGGCGCTTATCTACGACTTTGACGGAACTCTAGCACCGGGTAACATGCAGGAGTACTCCTTCATAAACGCCGTAGGAATGGGAAAGGAGGAGTTCTGGGGAGAGACTCACAAAATGGCTCGCGGGCAGGATGCAGACGGGATACTCATCTATATGCTCTTTATGCTCCAGGAGGCTAAGAAAAAAGGACTCTCAATAACAAGAGATTCTCTGCGTCAGTTTGGAAAGGCTATCACTTTTTACAAGGGTGTAGAGAGCTGGTTTTCAAGAATCAATAAGATTGGGCAAAAGGAGGGAGTGATTGTGGAGCACTACATAAATTCATCCGGACTTCTGGAAATTATGGAGGGAAGCCGTATTGCCAAAGAGTTCAAGACAATCTTTGCAAGTTCCTACTATTACAGCAAAAAGGGTAACGCAATCTGGCCTGCGGCTGCGGTCAATTACACCAACAAGACACAGTTCCTCTTTAAGATAAACAAGGGTATTCTGAACATTTCAGACAGTGAAAAGATAAACGCATCAGTCCCTGAGGATGAAAAGAGAGTGGCCTTCTCAAATATGATCTACTTTGGAGACGGAGAGACAGATGTTCCTTGCATGAAACTTACCCGCCAGCTTGGCGGCTCATCCATAGCGGTTTACGATCCTCAGAAAAAAGAGAAAAAGAAGATTGCACAGCTTCTTTTGGCTCAGAACCGTGTAAACTTCAGCTGCCCTGCAGATTACAGCAGAGGAAGCAAGATTGAGGAGATTGTGATCAATATCATCCGCAAGATTAAAGCGGATGACCAGCTTTCAAAAGTGGAATCAGAGTAGTTTTTCCTTAATGTACTTCTCTATGATGGCAACAGAGCCGTCTATTCCAAACGTGGAGGAGTTGAGGCACAAATCGTATGAATCTGCCACACCCCAAACCTTGAGAGAGAAATCTTCATAGTATGAGGCCCTTTTGCGGTCTCCCTTCTCTATAAGATCCGCAATCTTCTCATCTGTAAGATTTTCTACGTCAGAGAATTTTCCGGACTTTCTAATCCTTTCAATTTTATCCTTTAAATCTGCAGTAATGAATACATTCAGGCAGCCATCTAAATCTCTAAGTATGTAATCTGCACATCTTCCAACAATTATGGTGGAACCCTTGGAAGCTATCCTGCGGATTACATCACTCTGAATCTTAAAGAGATTGGAAGAACTGATCATATTTGCACCAAAACCGCTTGCAACTGCCTCAACAAAAGTGGAGAAACTGAAACTGCCGTTCAGTTGCAGAGAGTCCTTTTCATCTTGTCTTTCAAAGAGAGAGGCATCCAGTCCGCTCTCTCTGGAAGCCATGTTAATCAGGTTCTTATCGTAAACCTTAATATTAAAGATTTCTCCCAGACGTTTGGCAATCTCAAGCCCGCCGGAACCAATCTGGCGGCCTATGTTCAAGTGGAAAATCTTACTCATTTTCAATCTCTTCTATAAGTTTTTCTTCTTTGTCTAAAGCCTCGGTTTCCAGAGCAATTCTAGATTTAAAAATCTGTTTCTGCCTATAGAGCATATAAGCGGTCAAAACGCTCGCAAAAATATCAGATGCCGGAATCGCCCACCATACTCCCCCTATCTTGAAGATTGGAGGAAGGATAATCAGAAGCGGAAGAAGGAATATTACCTGACGGGTCAGAGAGAGGAAAATAGCCTTCTTTACAAGACCTATGCATTGGAAGAAGTTACTTGCAACCATCTGGAAACCAATGATTGGGAAGGTGCAAAAGTAAATTCTCATTCCAAGTACGGTATGGTTTATAAGTTCCGGATCTGAGGTAAAGAGGCGTGTCAGCGCTCTTGGGAAAATCTCAGCAACCAGAAAGGCAATGGTGGTTATTAAAGTAGCCCATTTTATCGTAAGGTTCAGAACAGCAGTGACCCTTTCATGCTTATTTGCACCATAGTTGTAACCAGCAATAGGTTGCATGCCTTGATTGAGTCCAATGACTATCATAATGGCAATGAAACCCAATCTGTTGACTATCCCGTAAGCTCCAATGGCCATATCCCCGCCGTATTTAATCAACTGCTTGTTCAGGACAATGACAATCAGACAGGCGCCGATATGCAAAAGGAAAGGAGCCAAACCTATTGAAAGCATTTGAGATACAAGCTTGCGTCTCAAACGGTAAATGCCCCTCTGTAGGTGAACCACTCTGTTTTTGTCTGAAATGAGACCTAAAATATAGACAAGAGCAATAAGTTGTGAAAGCACCGTAGCAATTGCAGCCCCCCTGATACCCCATCCGAATACAAAGATAAAGAGAGGATCAAGTATGCAATTGACTACTACAGTGAGGATTGTAGCCCCCATCGCCTTCTTTGGAAGACCAATTACTCTAACCACATTGTTCAAGCCAAAGTAGAGGTGAGTGATGATATTTCCGGACAGTATGATAATCATATACTCTCTTGCGTAGCGCACCGTATTGTCACTGCCGCCAAAAAAGTAGAGAATCGGAGTAAGGAAGGCATAGACAACTGCCATGAAGAGAACCCCGGAAATTATATTCATCACGATGGAGTTACCCAACACTCTGTTTGCCGCCTGATAGTTTTTCTGCCCCAGCAGCACGCTCATAAGGGTGGAAGCACCCACTCCCACCAATGTTCCAAATGCTGTGCTGAGGTTCATCAAAGGGAATGTAACAGCCAGACCTGCAATGGCGTACGGACCAACACCCTGCCCAATAAAAATGCTGTCGCACATATTGTAGAGAGAGGACGCAGTCATCGCGATGATAGAAGGTACTGCGTACTGTCTCAGCAATTTGGGGATTTTTTCAAACCCCAGTTCGGTAGGAATTGATACAGCCATTATTTTTTTCTATTTTTGCACTCCCGTTTTGGGTACACGCCACCTTAGCTCAGTAGGTAGAGCAACGCATTCGTAACGCGTAGGTCTGGAGTTCGAACCTCCAAGGTGGCTCTAAACTACCAGTTCAGAATCTTCTTAAAGTCGTATTTTTCAGGATCTTGCACGTACTTCTTAGCCGCCTCGTAATCTGCAGGCGTAATGTAGTGCATAATGTACTCAAAGATCATGTTAATCTTATCCTGATGGATGTTAACACCTCTTGGCGGAATCTTTCCGGTGGTTGGATCCTGCATGTCCTTCAAATAGAGAGACTTAATGCTTCCGTTGAGGTCCATATAAACCATACATCCGGTAATACCCTGCTTAAAGAGTTTGTAAACTCCCATACCCAGCTCTGTGCAGTAAACCAGGTCGTAAGCGTGAGGGGTGATACATCTGATCTCGTATCCGATCTCTACCGGACGGGTCTTAACGGAGATACCCAGCTGCTTCAGTCTTACCTCAAGCATATCGTTGAACATCTGAGCCTTGGAAATCTTACCAAGTTCAGGATGGCCGTGCTCGTCATAAGAGAAACTTACTCCGAACTCCTTGAGGTCCTCAGGGGAGAAGCCCTCAAATACACCCTCGGAAATTATGATTGCTCCGTACTCAATACCAAGTATCTTTCTCTTTATGATTGAGGAGATTGCCATGTTAAGAATCTTCTCAACTGAGATATCGCTCTTGTTGAACATCTCAGGGATAACAATCATTGGGAAGTGGTTGGTATAACCGATTGCAAGTGCAAGGTGACCTGCGCTGCGGCCCATTGCAGAGATTACAAACCAGGTGTGGTTTGTTCTTGCATCCTCGTAAACTGAGGCTGCAATTCTGGTTCCCTCACCCTTTGCGGAGTTGTATCCGAACGTTGGAATGTTCTGAGGAAGAGGAAGATCGTTATCTATGGTCTTTGGAACGTGAATATTTGCAATTGGGAAGTTCTTCTCTTTGAGGAACTTTGCAATTCTGTTTGCGGTAGAAGCGGTATCGTCACCGCCAATAGTTACCAGAAGTTCAATGTTGTTGTCCTGGAAGAACTTAAGGTTGAAATTCTTATCAAAATCCTCCTGGGTTGGTTTGAAACGGCTCATTACCAAGAAAGAACCACCTCTGTTGAAGATGTCGTCTGCCTTAAAAAAGTCTAACTCACAATAATTTGGATTAGGGGAGAAAAGTCCCTTGTAACCGCCGTGAAGTCCCAGTACTCTGTATCCGTTGCTTATAAATGTCTTTGTTATACTGCCCACAACAGTATTCATTCCAGGGGCGGGACCACCGCCTGTAAGGATTACGA
This sequence comes from uncultured Bacteroidales bacterium, assembly GCA_946187365.1. Classification (GTDB taxonomy): domain Bacteria; phylum Bacteroidota; class Bacteroidia; order Bacteroidales; family UBA932; genus Egerieousia. The sequence continues at coordinate 1,952 of CAMHRD010000050.1, read as the reverse complement.
TAGATTTCTGCATAATTCAATATCTCTAAAACGGGGGCAAAGGTACTCTTTTTATTAAAATAATGGTTAAATTTGGGCTTTGTATTTTTTGTATGGATTCTTTAGAGGCAAAACATAGGATAGAAGCCCTTACAAAGGAGATTGAGAGCCACAACAGGAGGTATTATGTGGAGAATTCCCCCACCATCTCAGACTACGAGTTTGACCTTCTGCTAAAAGAACTCGCCTCCCTGGAGAAACTCTACCCTCAGTACGCCCTGGAGAACTCCCCAACAAAACACGTGGGGAGTGACCTGGAGACAGACTCCTCCCCTTTCAAACAGGAGAAGCACCTCCACCCTATGCTCTCCCTTGCCAACACCTACAACATACAGGAACTCAGAGAGTTTGATGCAAGGGTAAAGAAGAGTGTCACCACTGCTTTCACCTACAACTGTGAGTTGAAATTTGACGGAACCGGCATAAATCTTCTCTATCGCGATGGTAAACTGGTAAGGGCACTTACCCGCGGAGACGGAGAGAAGGGAGACGATGTCACCCGTAACATAAAGACAATCAAAAGCATACCCCTTTCTCTGAAAGGGAGCGGCTATCCCGCTGAATTTGAAATAAGAGGAGAGGTCTATATGCCGTTTGAGGCCTTTGACCGCCTCAACTATGACAAGATTCTGAATGAGGAGCAGCCCTTTGCCAACCCAAGAAACGCTGCGGCTGGCTCACTTAAAATGCTCTCCAGCAGCCAGGTAGCCTCAAGAGGGCTGCAGTGCGTGCTCTACCATCTGATTGCATCTGAAGATTACAAGACTCCGCTTCACAGCCAGTCACTTAAAGAGGCCTCCTTGTGGGGGCTCCCTATTTCCGAGTACTCTAAGCAGTGCAATGATATTGAGGAGGTTATAAGCTATATTGAGAGCTGGGACGAGAAGAGAAAGACACTTCCGTTCCCAACTGACGGAATGGTGGTTAAGGTAGACCAGTACTCTATTCAGAAACTTCTGGGATTTACCTCCAAGACCCCAAGGTGGGCGGTAGCCTACAAGTTCAAGCCCGAGGAGGCGCTCAGCAAGGTGCTTTCCATTGATTATCAGGTAGGAAGAAGCGGTGCAGTAACACCGGTTGCCAACCTGGAGCCTGTTCAATTGAGCGGTACGGTAGTTAAGAGAGCCACCCTCCACAATGCAGACCAGATGGAGATTCTGGATATCAGAGTGGGAGATTACGTCTATGTGGAAAAGGGCGGAGAGATTATTCCAAAGATTACCCGTGTAGAACTCTCAAAGAGAGAGCCTTCATCAGAGAAAGAGCAATTCCCTACCCTCTGCCCGGCCTGCTCAACTCCGCTTGTAAGAGACCCTCAGCAGGCAAAGTTTTTCTGCCCTAACAGCGAGGGATGCCCTCCGCAGATAGAGGGTAAGTTCCTCCACTTTGCCTCACGTAAGGCAATGAATATCAACGTTGGAGAGGTTGCTGTGCGTCAGCTGTGCGAACGCGGTTTTATAAAGAATCTGGAAGATCTTTACTCTCTGGATGACCTGCAGCTCTTGAGTCTGGACAAATGGAAGGGACGAAGCGTTGAGAACTTCCGCGCCTCACTGGAGGAGTCTAAGAAGGTGCCGTTTGGAAGAGTGCTTTACGCCCTGGGAATTAAGCATATAGGAGAAGTTTCAGCCAAGACTCTGGCTGCAGAATACAAAACCGTAGATGCGCTCTCAAAGGCTACGGCGGAGCAGCTAATTGAGACTCAGGATGTGGGAGAGGCTCTGGCACAGTCTATTGTGGAGTTCTTTAAGGAGCCTAAAAACATAAAGACGGTTGAGGCGCTCCGCTCATTCGGGCTGCAGTTTGAAGAGAAAGAGGTGGAAAAACTGTCTGATACCCTATCGGGGATGACAATAATGATTACAGGAAACTACTCAATATCAAGAGATTTGATGAAGCAGTACATTGAGGCG
>CAMHRD010000049.1 GCA_946187365.1 uncultured Bacteroidales bacterium | reverse complement strand
GAGAGTTCTCAAGAGCTCACGCTCCTGTAGACGTAACTCCTTACAACAACAAGATTAAGGATCTCAACTCTGCAATTGAGAACGCTAACGCTCTCAACAAGAAGCTCCAGGACGAGCTCGCAGCAGAGAAGGGTAAGAAGAAGGGTGAGACTGTAATCGTTAAGGAAGGTGAGACTAAGATCGTTCCTTCTCCATTTGCAGTTTACTTCAAACTTGGCAAGGCTACTCTTACAGAGGCTCAGGTTAACAGCATTAAGTACTTCGTTGAGAATGCAATGGCTACTAACAAGGACCGCGTATTCGAGATCGACGGTGCTGCTGACAGCGCAACTGGTTCTGCAAAGACTAACGAGAAACTCGGTCAGGCTCGTCTTGACGCAGTTCTCAACGTTATCAAGGCTTGCGGTGGAAACTACAAGATCTCTGATAAGAACCTTGGTGGTACAATGCAGTTCAGCCAGACTGACAAGACTCTCAACCGTGTAGTTGTTATCAAATAATTACAATTAGGTTAAGAAATTAAGCCGTTCCTTAGGGAGCGGCTTTTTTTTGTTGTATGTGTTGATTTATGGCTTTTTATTACTATATTTGCAATTGCTACATGCTAAAATGAAAGTAAACCAAAAATTAACTAATATGAATTTGAAAAAACTATTTGTAACTGTTGCTGTATGCGCGCTTGCAGTAGTAAGCGTTAACGCACAGGTTGTTAGAGGTGCTGAGGCTCAGACCAAGAGAGGCCCTTACGAGACTAACCGTCTGTTTGACAACGTATTCATTGGCGTTGCCGGTGGTATCAACTGGTATCAGGGAGAGCAGGATCATCAGCTCAACTTCAAGGACAGAGCACGTCATTCTCTCCAGGCTTACATAGGTAAGTGGATTACCCCATCTGTAGGTCTCAGACTCGGATGGTATGGCGGAAAGGCCAGAGGTTTCTACTACAATGACAAAGTTAGCCCTACTACTCCTGCATGGTCTGGAAATGAGTTTGTAGACCCTGCTGATAACTATAGCTACGGCTATATTCAGAAGTTCCGTCCTCATCACTTCAGAGGTGACCTCATGTGGAACATCTCCAACGTCATTGGTGGTTACAGATCAGACCGTTTTGTAGACTTTGCTCCTTACCTTGGTGCAGGATTCATTGTAAATCTTGCTCCTGGTCAGCACAAGTTCCGCAAACAGGGACACCACGAGTGGGCAGGTACAGTTGGTTTGTACACAATGTTCCGCGTATGCTCCGCTTTGGACATTACCTTGGATGTTAACCAGTCTATGTTCAACCAGTCACTTGACGGTGACACAAGACACCATCGCAGAGAGTATATGGGTAGTGTTGCTCTCGGTCTTGCTTACCAGTTCAGAAACAGAGAGTTCCATCGTTCACACGCAGCTGTTGACGTAACTCCTCTTAACAACAAGATTAAGGATCTCAACGGTGCTCTTGATGCTATCAACGCAAAGAACAACAAGCTTAAGAGTGACCTTGACGCTGAGAAGGCTAAGAAGCCTGCTGAGACAGTTATCGTAAAGGGCGAGACCAAGTACACTCCTGCTCCATTTGCAGTTTACTTCCCACTCGGAAAGGCAACTCTTACAGAGGATCAGGTTAAGAGTATCCAGTACTTTGTTAAGACCTCTATGGAGAGCAGCAAGGATCGCGTATTTGAGATTTGCGGTGCTGCAGACAGCGCAACAGGTTCTTCTAAGACTAACGAGAAACTCGGTCAGGCTCGTCTTGACGCAGTTTTGAACGTTATCAAGGCTTGCGGTGGAAACTACAAGATCTCTGATAAGAACCTTGGTGGAACAAGCGAGTTCAGCACTAAGGACAACAAACTTAACCGTGTTGTTGTTGTTAGATAATTCTGAACTTCTTACAAACTAGAGGGAGGGAGGCAAAGGCTTCCCTCCTTTTGTTTTATGGCCCATTTAAACTATCTTTGTAACACTCAACAGTAAAGAGCATGAAAGTAGTTGTCAATCCGGAATTTATTGCCTTAAAGGGTTTTGTGGAGAATGTTCTCTCTCACTCATACAATGCATCTGAAACATACCGTGCATTCCGCAATATAGTAGAAGATGTAACTTCAGACGGAGTGCGTATGGTTGTAAAACGTTTCCGCAAACCAACAGAGTTTAACCGCATTGTTTACACCTTTATCCGCCCAACAAAGGCAAAGCGTTCATACAACTACTCTCTCCGTCTTAAAAGTATGGGAATAGATGTTCCTGCTCCAATAGGTTACGTTGAGAAGAAAAAGGGACTCTTCTTCCACACAGGCTGCTACGTCTCTCTTTATACAGACTACAGAAGCGTAAAGGATTTTGAAAGTCCGGAGAGAAAGAATCAGATGGAGCAATTCTTAAAAGAGTTCACGGACTTCATTGTGGACTTCCACTCTAAGAAACTGGTTCATAATGATTTCAACGTAGATAACATTCTTTACAAAGTTATAGACGGTCACTACCGTTTTCAGCTGATAGACCTCAACCGCGTTCAGTTCAACAACCGTTCGCTTAACAAGTGTGCCAAGGATATCAGCAGCATTCACTTTGACAAAGAGATAATGGACAAAGTCATTAATGACTACTGTAAACTCCGCTCCATAGACAAAGAAAAATTCCTTAAACTGGTAGAGAACAACCGCAACCACTCCAAGAGAGTTTCCCGTATAAAAGACATAATACTAGGACCTTTGGGACTCCGTAAAAGTGCCCAGGCAAGAAGAAAGATATCTCAGTAGTTAGAGCTTGTAGTGAATAATTCTCAGCTCTTCATCACTGTAAAGAATCTCCTCAAGTATTGGTCTGAGTGAATCTCTGAATATGTAGATAAGCGCTGCTGCAACCAGCAGTACCACTATAATTACTACAGTGGTAATCAGCGCCTTAGAAGCACTGCTCCTCTTTTTCTTTATAGGTTTTTTCTCTTCTTTCTCGATAGCTTCTTCTGCGGGAACCTCTGCAACCTTCTCAGCTACAGGCTCTACCACTGGCTCGCTGACCGTCTCTTCTACCGGAACCTCTGTAATCTCCTCTTCAACAGTCTCTTCAACGACAACATCTTCATTCAGGTCTACTGCCGTAAGACCAAAGGTGTCTGTGGAGATTACAAAGCCTGGAGCGGGATCTACGGTGTAACCCTCTCTATCTGTGAATCTGAAGGTACCAAAACCTTCAAGGGTCAGAACGCCCTCTTTCTCCGCCTGAGTACGCAGTTCTTCCAGGTCCTTGTAAAGAGCCTGCTTTGCCGCAAAACGGGAGATTTCACGCCTCTTTGCATACTCGTTGAGCAGAATATCATTGGAGGAGAGATTGTAGTTGTTAAAGACCAACTTCTTTGATGGCGGCGTAACAACCATACCGTCCTCCGAGAAGGATGCAGGCACATCTTCCAACAAGATGGAACCCATAAACGGAAGTATCAATTCTCCCTCTCTGAGTATGATATCCCTAAATAGACCGGAAAGAAACTCACTGTTCATTTTTCTCTTCTTTGTACTGCAAAGTTATCTATTTTGGGGATTAATTATAATTATTCTAAAAGATTTGGAGGATTATCAAAAAAAATATACTTTTGCAGTCCCAAAAGGGATGCCTGCATAGCTCAGTTGGTTAGAGCACATGACTGTTAATCATGGGGTCCTAGGTTCAAGTCCTTGTGCAGGCGCAAAAAAGAAGGGGTGGCCGGTTAGGTCACCCCCTCTTTTTCAATAAGAAAGGTTATTACTTCTTAGCGCAAGCTTTCTTTGCACAAGCCTTCTTTGCAGGAGCTTTCTTTGCAGGGGCTTTCTTTGCAACAGCCTTCTTAACAGCAGCAACTTTCTTTGCTACAGCCTTCTTTACAGCAGCTTTCTTTGCAGGAGCAGCCTTCTTAGCAGCAGCAACCTTCTTTGCTACGGTCTTCTTAACAGCAGCAACTTTCTTTGCAACAGTCTTCTTAGCAGCAGCTACCTTCTTTACAACAGCCTTCTTTACAGCAGCTTTCTTAGCAGCTGGTTTTGCAGCCTTCTTAGGAGCAGCTTTCTTTACGACTTTCTTTGCAGCTGGCTTTGCAGCAGCTTTCTTTGCAGGGGCCTTCTTTGCAGGCGCCTTCTTTGCAACTTTCTTTGTTTCCATAATTTTAGTATAAGATTGTTAGTGTTAGTGCCTTATTTATTGATCTTGGATGCAGGTGCATTCTTGAGAAGTTCTACCAGATAGTTCCAGCATTTCTCAACGGATGCAATCTCTACTCTCTCATCCGGTGAGTGAGGTGAATAGATGGTAGGACCGAATGAAACCATATCCCAGTTTGGATAAGCGGCTCCCAAAATTCCGCACTCAAGTCCTGCGTGAATTCCGGTAACCTCAGGCTCCTTGTTGTAAAGGCCTTTGTAGACATCCTTTGCAACCTTAAGGATAGGAGAGTTCATGTCCAACTGCCATCCTGAGTAACCACCTGAGAAGTTGCAGGTTCCGCCTGCAAGTTCTACAATGGCTCTCATGCTCTCTGCAAGATCATACTTGGATGAATCCACAGAACTTCTCATAAGTGAGTGAACCTTAATGGTCTTAGCATCCTGCTGAACAATAGCCATGTTGTTAGATGTCTCAACGAATCCTGCAACGGTATCACTCATTCTGTTAACTCCGTTAGGAATAGCGTAGATTGCTCTTACAATTGCAAGGGCTGTATTCTTCTCAATAGCAGGAGCTTTCTCCTTAACAGGAGCAATAGTAACCTTCAGATCCTTATCTGTATATTTGTATTTCTCAGTTACCTCTTTTCTAACCTTAGAAACTATAGCGGCAACTTTTCTCTCATTCTTTTTAGGTATTGCAACAATAGCGTGAGCATCTCTTGGAATAGAGTTGCGGATGCTGCCACCTGCAATGTTGCAGAGACGGACGTTGAGATCTCTCATAATTGGAACAAGAATTCTAGAGAGGATCTTGTTTGCATTTGCTCTGTAAAGAACAATGTCCATTCCAGAGTGACCGCCAATCAGACCGCTTACTGCAATCTTCTTGAATACGTATCCTGCAGGAACTTTCTCTGTCTTGTAGTTGAACACGGCCTCACCGTCCAAACCGCCGGCACATCCAACATAGATGATACCTTCAGTCTCAGAATCCAGGTTCATCAGAATCTCACCCTTGAGAATGCCTGGTTTCAAAGCTCTTGCACCGCTCATTCCGGTCTCCTCGTCTACTGTGAAGAGAGCCTCAATAGGTCCGTGCTTCAAAGTCTTTGATTTCAGAACGGCCATTGCCATTGATACTCCGAGTCCGTTGTCTGCACCCAGAGTTGTACCTGTTGCATAAACCAAATCGCCAACGATTCTCGGTTTGATAGGATCTGTCTTAAAGTCATGCTTTACATCCGGGTTCTTCTGAGGTACCATATCAAGGTGAGCCTCAAGGATGATGCCTGCCTTCTTCTCCATTCCCTTTGTTGCAGGTTTACGGATGATGACGTTTCCAATCTGATCTTTAATTGTCTCAAGACCGAGTTTCTTACCAAAGTTGTAAGCAAATTCTACAGCTTTGTCTTCATGCTTAGAAGGACGTATAGTTTTCATACAGTATCTATAATTACTAATAAGTTATTTTCCCAAAGCAATATCTAAAGGAAAGTAAAGTACCTTTCCAAACTGATAAACCGGAATTCTTGTCTGTCCTATAACCGTCTGCCCGTCAAGTAGTTTTGCAGTTACCACAAGCGGAGTGCGGTAAGCAATCTTACCCTTCGATGTCAAAATCTCCTCCTGTGAAACAGCGCCTGCAATCTTCCCCTCTGTAACGGTAAGTTCAACATAAACGGGACGTCCGCTCATGTTATCTGCCGGCAGAAGACCCTGAGTGTCTGAGATACGGAAAGCAACGTAAGTCTGCTTTGCATTGCCCGCCTTTGGAACAACCTCAAAGGAAGCCTCCTGGTAAACCACGGAATTTTTGCCGGTGAAGAGTGAGGTGTACTCGCTCTCCAACTTGTTCATATTCTCCACCGCAGAACCCAAAGCGGCACCGCTGTAATTTGCATCCGTCTCCCCTACCAGTATATCAATTTTTTTCTCTCTAAGTTTGAAAATGAGATTTGCAGTCTCTTCCGCCTTTCTCTCGATAGATTTTGCAACTGTCTGTGTCTGAGGAACTGCCACCTTCTCAACCTCTCCGTTTTCATTTGTCACGCTCTTGTAAAGCTGAGTGGTCTGAGTACCCAGATGCGGAACCGCCTCGTTGAATCTTGTCTGGAACTGTGAAGGGAAACGCAGAGGTGCTCCCTCACTGTTGAAGTAACCCGGAGCAACAATAAGACCCTGTGATGAGAAGTTAAGGAAGTTTGCTCCCGCATTTTTTGAGTTACCTATATTGACTGCAACTGAGAGAGAAGGATCCGCTTCAACCAGCGGAGTCATCTCAATCTCTTCAATGCTGCAATTCTTCTTTGATGTCTTATCTGCTGAAACGCCAAGATACTTTTCTGAGTAAGATGCATACGGACCTGCAGTAAAAGTTTTCACTGCAACCTTAACTCTTACACTTATGGAAGTCTGTGGAAGTGAATAAATTATAGCACCTTGAGGAAGCTGATCGGACTCTTTCAGAATTTGGGAGTTTGCCCTATTGGAACTTAAAAATACAAGCACCATTGAAAGCAAAAATATTCCTTTTATTGTCCGCATTTTCGGAATCACTTATTGTTTCAGCTGATAGTCAGAAAATTTCCTAATGCAATTATAAGAATAATTGTTTAATAATGTATCACTATTACAATATATTTCTCTTCCAACGTCTGTGACTCCAAAGCCAATTCACCTTGTTTGCTCTGATGTCTTCCTCCAGAAGCTGAGCAAAACGTTTGGTTACAAAGCCGCTCTCAAGCGTTGAAGCATCCTCTGCAATTTCTTTGTAGTCAACGTGATACCGACCTCTTGCAACTTTTCTCATACTCAGATATACAACCGGCATCTTAAGTTTTACTGCCAGAAATTCCGGACCTGAAAGCATGTAAGTTGGCTGAGAAAGAAAAGTTACAACAGGATCATTTTTTCCGGTTGGATTCTGATCTGCTATGAGAACGTATGCAACTTTCTGCTCCCTGTTCTTAAGAGCATGTCGTATAACCTCATTGGATTCCAAGACTCCGCCTACAGAACCTGACTTCTTGTACTTTCTGGTTCTCAGCAGTTTGATGAGTTCATTGGAGAGATTGTTCTTTGCTTTTTTGTAGACAATGTAAACCGGATTGGAGACATAACTGTTCTTTGCTCTTACGCTCCTGTCTACTGAGACTCCGCTTATCATCTCCCAGTTTCCAAAGTGTCCCATAACAAAGAGAATCTTTCCGTGCTTCTGCTGCAGAGAGTTTGGAACATCCTCATTGGAAACTGTAATCCTCTTTCTTACGGCAACCGCAGAATGACCTAAATCCCAGATGCTTTCAAAGATGAGATCGCATACATGACGGTAGTAGTCATTGGTAAGTTTCTTTATCTCCTCATATCTCATCTGAGGAAATGAGCGGGCAATGTTTGTGGTAATGACGGAGTATCTGTAACGAAACAGATTCTTTATGAAGAAGCGGGCGATATCCGAGAAGATGTAGTGAACTCCCAAAGGGAGAAGAGAAAAGATGTAAAGGAGGGAAAAAATTATCCGTGCAAAAAATTTAGTCATCTCTGTTGTTTTGCTAA
>CAMHRD010000048.1 GCA_946187365.1 uncultured Bacteroidales bacterium | reverse complement strand
GTCTTAAGACCAAGCTGGAAGAGATACAGGCGCAACTCTCAGACCCTGAGGCTATGAGTGATATGAAGCGCTATGTTCAACTCAACAAAGATTACAAAGAGATTGAGCCTATAGTTAAGGCGGGCGCAAAGTATCAGAAGATGATAACAGATTACAACGCCGCCAAAGACCTCATTGTGAATGAGAAAGATGAGGAGCTGAAGGAGATGGCAAGAGAGGAGATGGTTACTTTGGAGGAGGAGCTTCCAAAGATGGAGGAGGAGATTAAACTTCTTCTTATTCCTTCAGACCCGGAAGATGGCAAGAACGCCATTATGGAGATCCGTGGCGGAACGGGCGGAGACGAGGCTGCAATCTTTGCGGGAGACCTCTTCCGTATGTACTCCAAGTACATTGAGAGAAAGGGGTGGAAACTGGAGATAACCTCGCAAGCCCCGGGAACGGCAGGCGGTTATAAGGAGATTATCTGCACCGTTTCCGGTGACGGAGTTTATGGTCTTTTAAAGTATGAGTCCGGAGTTCACCGCGTTCAGAGAGTTCCGCAGACAGAGACTCAGGGAAGAGTTCATACCTCCGCTGCTTCCGTTGTAGTACTTCCTGAGGCCGGAGAGTTTGACGTTGAACTCAATGAGAAGGATATCCGTAAAGATATTTTCTGTGCTTCCGGTCCTGGCGGACAGGGAGTCAACACCACATATTCCGCAATCCGTCTGACTCACATTCCTACCGGAATTGTAGTTCAGTGCCAGGATGAAAGAAACCAGTTAAAGAACTATGAGAAGGCTCTTAACGAGCTGCGTACCAGACTCTACAACATGGAGTACCAGAAGTATCTTGATAATCTTTCATCCAAGAGAAAGACTATGGTTTCCACCGGAGACCGCAGTGCAAAGATCCGCACTTACAACTATCCGCAGAGCCGTGTGACAGACCACCGCATCAACTGGTCTACCCACAATCTGCCGGTCTTTATGGACGGTGAAATTCAGGAAGTTATAGACCAGCTCCAGATTGCAGAGAACGCAGAGCGCCTTAAGGAGGCACAATAATCACCCACTATCTGATGGCAGAGAGGGAGTATATCACCATAACCGGCGCACGGGTTAACAATCTGAAAAACATCTCATTAAAGATCCCGCGCGGAAAGTTGTGCGTTGTTACCGGTGTTAGCGGAAGCGGTAAATCCTCCCTTGCCTTTGATACCCTCTATGCTGAGGGACAGAGACGTTTTGCAGAGAGTCTCTCCTCCTTTGCCCGTCAGTTTTTGGGCAGGATGAGCAAGCCTGATGTAGATAAGATTGAGGGGATTCCTCCCGCTATTGCCATTCAGCAGAAAGTCACCAGCAAGAACCCTCGCTCCACCGTTGGTACAACTACGGAAATCTATGATTATCTGAGGATTCTCTTCTCCAAAATAGGACATACATACTCTCCTGTAAGCGGCCGTGAGGTAAAGAAAGAGAGCGCAGAGGATGTGATGGAGTTCATAAATACTCTGCCTAAGGGCGCAAAAGTTTACATTCTTTCAAAGGTTCCGTACAATGAAAATGAGAGAATTGAGAAGATTCTCTCTCTTACCAAAGAGGGTCACACCCGCTTCTTTGAGGGCGGCAAAGTGGTTAAGGCAGAGAAACTTGTAACGGAGGAGGGTGAAAAGAAGGGTGGCTTTCTCACTCTTCTTATCTCCCGATTGGTTATAGGAACAGAGACGGATGAGTCTGAACTGAGAAGTTACATTGAGGATGCCTTCAAACTTGGTGAGGGAAGAATGACCGTAGCCTGGGAAACAACAGACCTGAAGGAAAGAGCTTTTTCTCAACTCTTTGAGTGTGACGGTATTACTTTCCAGGAACCTAACGAGCAGATGTTTTCCTTCAATAGCCCTATTGGTGCCTGCCCGGTATGCGGCGGATTCGGCACAACGGTGGGAATAGATGAGAAACTTGTTATTCCAAACGCATCGCTGAGCTTATATGAAGATGCTGTGGCTCCCTGGAGGGGCAAGATAATGGGCTGGTACAGAGAGCAGTTCATCTATGGAGCGGAGAAGTACGGCTTCCCGGTTCACCGTCCTTACGCTTCCCTTACTCAAAAGCAGAAAGATCTTCTCTGGAACGGCAATAAGGAACTTAAAGGCATTAATGATTTTTTTGATTGGGTAGATACTAAAAAGTATAAAATCCAGTTCAGATATATGCTTGCAAGATACTCAGGCAGAAGTACTTGCCGTGAGTGCGGCGGAAGCCGTCTTAAGCGTGAGGCTCTATACGTTAAGGTGGGCGGAAAGAATATTATGGAGATGACCTCAATGGATGTTACCTCTCTGCTCAAGTTCTTTAAGAAGATAAAACTCTCTGCGTATGACAAGAAGGTGGGAGAGCGTACTCTGAAGGAGATAGTTCAGCGTCTGGAATACATTGAGGGAGTGGGGCTTGGATACCTTACCTTAGACCGCCAGAGCAATACCCTGAGCGGCGGAGAGAGCCAGAGAATCAACCTTGTAAGTTCTCTAGGCAGTTCTCTTGTAGGTTCTCTTTACATTCTGGACGAGCCAAGTGTAGGCCTCCATCCTAAAGATACTCAGAACCTTATAGCGGTACTAAAAAAACTGAGAGATTTGGGCAACACCATTGTTGTGGTGGAACATGATAAGGAGATTATTAAGGCGGCAGACCATCTGATAGATATAGGTCCGCTTGCCGGAGAGGAGGGAGGGGAGATTGTCTTTGAGGGAAAGGTAGGCAGCGGAAAGCTTTATAAAGAGTCACTTACGCTTGATTACCTTACCGGAAAAAGGCGTGTGTTCGAGACAAGAAACCCAAGAGAGTGGAGCAAGAAGATTACAATTGAGGGGGCAATGGAGCACAACCTCAAAAACATTACTGTAGATTTTCCTCTGAACACTCTTACCGTTGTTGCCGGAGTTAGCGGAAGCGGTAAATCTTCTCTTGTGGGAGACATTCTCTACCCCGCCTTATGCCGTCATTTTCAGATAGGTTGCCATACTACGCCGGGTGCATTCCGTTCGCTTGGCGGAGACCTCAAATATGTAACGGGAGTGGAGTATGTAGATCAGAACCCAATGGGTAAATCTTCCCGTTCCAACCCTGTCACTTACCTTAAGATATATGATGATATCCGTAAACTCTTCTCTGAGCAGCCGTACGCAAAGATGAACGGTTACACCAACTCCTACTTCTCATTCAACATAGACGGCGGGCGTTGCCCCGTCTGTTTGGGAGAGGGGTATGTGACTGTACCAATGCAGTTTATGGCAGATGTAAAGATGGTTTGCGAGGAGTGCGGAGGCCACCGTTTCAAGAAGGATATACTTGAAGTCCGCTATCACGGAAAGAACATAGACCAGATTCTGGATATGAGCGTAGACTCCGCCAAGGCTTTCTTTGAGTCTAAGAAAGAGCCTGCTGCAAAGAGAGTTGCACAAGGATTGGAGATTCTGCAAAGAGTTGGACTTGGATACGTTAAGTTGGGACAGAACTGCTCAACGCTCAGCGGCGGTGAAAGTCAGAGAGTTATGCTGGCTCAGTTCTTAAGCAGAGACGCATCCTCCGGCGGAAAGTTCTTCATCTTTGATGAACCTACCACGGGTCTTCATTTCAATGACGTTAAAAAACTTCTCTATGCCTTTGACGCTCTGGTAGATGCGGGCAACACCATCCTTGTGGTTGAGCACAATACGGACGTTATTCGTGCAGCAGACTGGGTTATAGATCTGGGTCCTGGTAGCGGAGATAAGGGCGGTGAGGTTATCTTTACCGGAACTCCAAATAACTTTACTATATTTGCTATATAAAGCTTACCGTTATGAAAAGGACCCTTATACTTCTTGCCGCTCTCTTTGTGAGCACCTTTACTTTCAGTCAGAAAATTGTGGTTCGCGCTGCAAAAGAGGGAGATGCAATAATCTCCATAATGACCTACAACATCCGTCACGGCAAGGGTATGGACGGCAAGGTAGACTTTGACAGAATAGCAAAGGAGATCTCCCTTGTCTCTCCTGATGTAGTTGCCCTTCAGGAGGTTGATGTAAAGACCAAAAGAATAGGGGGAGTCCCTTCAGACTCTGTAATTGCCGCAAAAGCAGGAGGTTATAATCATTACTTTTCCTCCGCGATGGATTTTAACGGTGGCCAATACGGCAACGCCGTTCTCTCAAAAACACCTGCCCTCTCCGTAACACCTGTCCCTTTGAAGGGATCGGAAGAGCCTCGCGTTATGCTTGTTGCAGAGTTTGAGAACTACTTCTTCTGCTCTCTTCACCTCTCATTGGATTCCACCAGCAGAATTGAGGCCTGCAAAACTATCTGTGAGACTGCAGAAAAGATGGCAGACGGCAAACTCTTCTTCATTGCCGGAGACTTCAATACATCAGTCTCTTCCGTTGAGATGAACATACTGCTCAACCACTTTGATATTCTCTCTCCTTACCAGTTAAAGACCTTCCCTTCAGACAAACCGGACCGCACCCTGGATTATGTAATGGTTCTCAAAAACTCTAAGGGTAAGAGACTTGTAAGAGAGCTCAACTTCAAAAAGACCCTCTCCTCCTGGGTTCAGCCGGAGCCAATGGCATCAGACCACCGCCCGGTCTTTGTTGTTATCATCAAAGGAGACCTCCTCTACAGCGCCACTGTAAAAGACTAGCCACAAACCATATAGCCATACAGGGCACTCTAGACTCTAATGAGTGTCTTAATTCTTTTTCTTATCGGAGGTGCGGAGGACGGTGGTGACCTCTTTGATCTTTTTGAGGGCGGAGGTTACTTTGTCTAAGTGGTTGTTGTTGCCAACGGAAATCTCCATCTCTGCAACAAACTCCAGCTTGTTCTTGTTCCTCTCAGAAATTCTAAAGGCACGTATGCTTGCGCCCTGAGCCACAACGCATTCCATAAGGGTGTTGGATATGGAGGTCTCTCCGTTTCCTATCACTTTTATTCCGGTTTGGAACTGAGAGGAGGTGGAGAGTTGTCTCCATCTTACCTTCTGAATTCTGTAAGGATATTTGGAGATAAGACGGGCGGCGTTTGGACAGGAGATTCTGTGAATGCTTATGCCTCCGCTCTGTGTTACAAAGCCGAATACGTCATCTCCGAATATAGGGTTGCAACACTTGGCCATCTTAAAGCCAATGTTGTCTAATTTATCACTTATGACAAGATAATCCTTGCCGGTATAAGAGGCTTTTTCTGAGAGTTTTGTAGGAAGCGGCTTCTCCGCCTCTTTATTATCTTTATTATTATCTTTATTCTCCTTTACTTCTGCTTCTTCTCCTATAGTGAGGAAGTCTTTGATGTCCTGCAGGTTGATGCTTTCATCGTTTACGGCAATGAAGAACTCTCCGGCAGACTTCATCTTAAAGTGCTTTACAAGCTGCGTAAGTCTCTCATCTGTAAGCTCTATCTTCCAGTTCTTCATTCTCCTCTCCAAGGTCTCTCTTCCCAGGTGGCCCATCTTTCCCTCCTCCTCTTTGAGCTTGTTCTTAATATGGCTTCTTGCCTTTGAAGAGACAACAATGTTGAGCCAGTCTCTGGATGGCTTCTGGTTCTTGCTGCTCATTATCTCCACAACGTCTCCGGTGTGAAGTTCCTCTCTGATGGATTTGATTTTTCCGTTTACTTTTGCACCGTTGCAACTCATTCCCAGGTTGGAGTGAATTGAGAAGGCAAAGTCCAGAACGCTCGCTCCCTTAGGGAGTTGCTTAAGGTCTCCGTTAGGGGTGAAGACAAAGATTTCATCCAAGTCTTTACCCTCCGTGTTCTCTGAAATGAGGCCCGGAGTCTCCAGCATCTTCTTCACATTCTCCAGCCACTCGTCCAGTCCGTGGACGGATTTTATTCCCTTGTAACTCCAGTGGGAGGCGTGGCCGTTCTCTGCAATCTGATCCATACGTACGCTTCTTATCTGAACCTCTACTCTGGCTCCCTCCCTGCTTTGAACCGTGGTGTGAAGAGACTCATATCCGTTTTTCTTAGGATTTGAAATCCAGTCTCTTAGGCGCTCAGTATCCGGCTTGTACTCCTGGGTTACCAGAGAGTAAACCTTCCAGCAGGCCTCCTTCTCCCTCTCCGGTTCCACATCAAGAATGAAGCGTATTGCAAAGACATCATGCACTCCCTCAAAAGGAACCTCCTGTCTCTGCATCTTCTGCCAGATAGACCAGGCGGTTTTGGTGCGGACCTTCAAAATATACTTTATGCCGGCCTCCTTAAGACGCTTCTCCAGAGGGCGTATGAACTCTGAAATCAGATGCTCTCTATCTTTCTGAGTGGCAAGGAGTTTATTGGTTATGCTGCGGTAGTTCTCAGGGTCTGAGTAACGGAAGAAGAGGTTCTCCATCTCTCCCTTTATGTTGTAAAGTCCCAGCTGGTGAGCCAGCGGAATGTAGAGCATCTGAGTCTCCGTTAGTTTACGCATTATCTTGCTCTTTGGGAACATTCCCAGGTTGCGCATAACCTCAAGGCGGTCTGCAATCTTTATTAATGTAACTCTTGGATCCTTTGAGTATGAGACTATTAACTTGCGGTAGTTCTCTGCCTGAAGACGTGTCTCCTTTGGAGTAATTTTGGAGATGTTGTTGAGTCCTTCAACTATGTTGATAATCTCCGCAGGATACTCCTTTTTGAGTTGGCTGAGCTGCTCCTCCTTTCCTCTTGTAGACTCATGGAGAAAAACGGCAGATACGGAGTCTGCTCTTAAAGCCAACTCCTCTGCAACTATAAGTGCCACATTAAGAGGGTGTTCTATGAATGGATGATGATTCTCCCTCTCCATTCCCATTAAAGAGTTATTGGCAATGTTGTAACTCTTCTCTATAAGTTCACGCTCTTTTCCCTCATACAATGCGAGCAATCTCTCTAAGTTCTTCATTTTTTGCTTCTGGTTTCCAATAATTGCTTTAATGCGTTCATCTCATCTCTGAACCTGGCTGCAACAATAAAGTCCAGGTTCTTTGCGGCGTTCTCCATCTTTATTCTTGAACTCTCAATGCTCTTTTTAAGTGCCTCTTCATTCATTGAGGAGATTATAGGGTCTTCTGCAACGCTCTTAAGGTCAATGGTTTCTCTGGAGGCTATGCTGGCCAGGGTGTTGTCTCTTCCAAGGATGTTGCGCTCCGTCTTCTCAATCTGAGTAGGGGTAATATGGTGCTCCTTGTTGTACTCCTGCTGCTTCTTGCGCCTGCGGTTTGTCTCATCTATTGTCTCCTGCATGCTCCTAGTTATGGTATCTGCATACATTATGACACAGCCGTTAATGTTTCTTGCGGCGCGGCCGGCAGTCTGGGTGAGTGCGGTGGTGCTTCTTAGGAATCCCTCCTTGTCTGCATCCAGAATGGCAACCAGTGAAACCTGCGGCAGATCAAGGCCTTCCCTAAGGAGGTTCACTCCAACAAGCACGTCAAATCTTCCTGCCTGGAAATCCTCCAGTATCTCAATTCTCTCCATTGTGTCCACATCCGAGTGGATGTAACGGCATCTTACTCCGGCCCTTGTGAGGTATTTTTCAAGGTCTTCACTCATTCTCTTGGTGAGAGTTGTAACCAGCACTCTCTCATCCTTTTCCACTCTTTTGGCAATCTCTTCCAGAAGGTCATCCACCTGGTTCTTACTTGGTTTTACAACAATAGGTGGGTCTAACAATCCGGTAGGGCGTACAACCTGCTCTACTATAACTCCCTGAGACTCTTCC
>CAMHRD010000047.1 GCA_946187365.1 uncultured Bacteroidales bacterium | reverse complement strand
ATGCTAAATGATGGGAATCCCGTTTTTATTAGTGCTTTAAAGAAATTGAGACTTTTTCATTACCCATCGGGACATTCTTGGGTTATTGATGGGTATAGAATACAAGAATTACGAGATAACTATGGCTCCGTTTATAATGAAAGAACATTAGTTCACTGTAATTGGGGTTGGGGTGGTTCTTATAATGGTTATTATTCCTCTGGTGTTTTTAGTTTAAGAAGCTGTGTGGAGGATTTTATAGCACCAGAAGGCGAATTGGATGGTGATAACTATAATTGGTGGTTTAGAATAATTACTTACGATAATCCGAATAGATAAGTTATGAAATTATTTCACATTTTTTTATTTATACCATTTTTCTTGTCTGGGTGTAAAACTGACGGAGATTGGGACCAATATAATTTTAAGTCTTTTATCTCCAAATATTATTTTATAGAAGATATATCATATAACCAACAAGACAGTAGGTGTATAGTTGTAAAAAATTCAAAGAATGTTTTTTATAGTCAATTCAATAAGGCCGATGAAGAAAAGTTTAATTCTATATCATTGAAAAACAATGATTTAAATTACAACTCAAAATTTAAAAGATTGAGGGGCGAAAACTCTTTTTGTTCATCTTATTCTCTGAATCTTTTATCAATAAAAGTATTCAGTTTAGGGGATTATAATTCCACACATGTTGCAGGTTCTTCACTGGAAGATATTGTGAGATTTCTGTCTTTAAGTTTGAAAAAGTTTGTATCTTCCGGTTACAAAGAAACATTTGTAAGTGACGGGAATAATCTAAATGTCACTTATAAAAAATATTTGGGAGATTACTATTCAAAGTATG
Source organism: uncultured Bacteroidales bacterium (assembly GCA_946187365.1). Classification (GTDB taxonomy): domain Bacteria; phylum Bacteroidota; class Bacteroidia; order Bacteroidales; family UBA932; genus Egerieousia. The sequence continues at coordinate 6,895 of CAMHRD010000047.1, read as the reverse complement.
CTCTTGATTACCCGCAATTTAGGGCGGACGGATCTAATAATATCAAGCCTTATTTTCCCGTGGATTGTCTGATTAAAGATTTAAAAACAGAAGACTTAAATTTGAAGAACTCCCGGACGTTCCAGGAAATTATAACATTAAGGTTGAGATAACAGATGAGAACGGGAAGATCTATTCATCAACTATTACAATGATGTTTGACTTTTGATAGATTTTTGATGAGACTATTTTTTGTACTTTTAAACAAATAGCGTATATTTGCACTCCTTTTCTCGGGTAGGAAAGGATGAATATTTATAATTAACAACTTAAAAGACTCACAGTTATGTCTGTAAAAATTCGTTTATCACGTCACGGAAAGAAGAACTACGCTTTCTTCCACATCCTGGCAACAGATGTCAGAGCTCCTCGTGATAGCCGCTTTATTGAGCTTTTGGGATCATACGATCCTAACACCAATCCGGCTTCTATTGTCCTCAACGTGGACAGAGCTCTTTATTGGCTTCAGAATGGCGCACAGCCAACAATCACAGCTAGAAGAATCCTCTCTTACAAGGGTGTGCTTCTTAAGAAACACCTTGCAGAGGGAGTAGCAAAGGGCGCTCTCACTCAGGAGCAGGCAGATGCTAAGTTTGCCGCTTGGGTAGCAGAGAAAGAGGCTAAGGTTGAGAAGAAGAGAGAAAATCTCAAAGTTTCCAAGGCAGATGCAAAGAAGGCTGCAGTTGAGGCTGAGGGTAAGGTAAACGCTGCTAGAGCAGAGGAACTTGCCAAGAAGAAGGCCGAGGCTGAGAAGGCTGCTGAAGAGGCTCGCAAGGCCGCTGAGGCAGAGGCTGCTGCCGCTACCGAGGCTCCGGCTGAGGAGGCTGCTGCACCTGCAGAGGAGGCACCAAAGGCAGAATAGCTTATGGCTTTACGCTCCGTAGCGCAGATTGCAAAGGGATACGGCAAAGAGGGTGAGCTTCTCATCAGATCTGAGTCAGATTCATTTTCAGATTTGCTCCAGGAGTGCGAAGATAAGGCTGAAGCTTTAAAGGAACCGGTATTCATCTATTTTGATGGGTTGCCGGTTCCCTTTTTTATTAACTCCGTTCACCACCGTTCTTCTAACGCCTGGGTTGTAACCTTCTCAACAATAAGAGACAGCGCTCACGCAGAAGAGGTGGTTGGTAGAGATATCTTCCTGGAAGGGGAGGAGGATTTCTCTGAAGATTTGAATCTTCTTGTTGGCTTTACCGTTCTTTCCGAGGAGGGCAGTAAGGTTGGAACAGTTGGAAGAGTTATTGAGTACCCTTCAAACATTTGTCTTGAGATAAAGGAGTCAGAGACTCTGCTTCCTTTCCATGAAGAACTCATTCTGGAGTTCAATCAGGAGGATAAAACCCTGAGGATGAGGGTTCCGGAAGGAATAATTTAGCCGGATCTATATAGAGTTCATAAACTTTTTGGGAGTTGTTCCCGTATGTTTTTTGAAGAACTTACCAAAAGAGGACTGGTCTGCAAAGTTCAGTTCTTCTGCAACTTTCTGAATGGTGGCGCCTGGTGCCTTAAGCAATCTTCTGGCTTTCTGGGTAATATGCCGTCCTATCCAATCTGAGCAGTTTTGTCTTGTGTGCTCCTTTAAGATGGAGGAGAGATACTGCACGGAGATAAAGAGTTTCTCCGCATAGAATGATGGGGAGTGTTCCCTCTCTCCGTATGTCTGCAGAAGTCCAATGAACTTACGTATAATCTCCTCGCTTCTTGGGATTTTGTCTGTCTCTATCGGGATATTCAGTTGATCCGTAAAGGCGTTGAGAATCTCAAGCATAAGCAGGTTAAGACTGTGCTTTAGAAAGTACTCCTTTAGCGTAAGCGTCTCACCCATATAACTGTACAGGGTATCAAAGTTCTTTTTCAGCCTTAAAAAATTTTTGTCGTTTTCTATATGGAAATAGGGGTTTATGTGAGATTCAAAAAGTGCAGGTGGGGGAGCGGGTGAAGGGTCGTTCATATATTTTTCAACAAATGAGCGTTTTACCATAAGTATGTAGTATGTGCCCTCCTGAGACATTATGGTAGGGCCTGTAAGGCTGTCAAAGGGAGAGATGAACATAAGCGAGTGACGGCTCAATTTAATCTTTTGATAATTAACGGAGAAGGTTATCTCTCCCTCCGGAATCAGAATGATGGTCATAAGATCTAACTTCACTATATCCTTAAAGGTCTGCAGGTTGTTATTGGCCTTTTTGATGTTTGTCTCACTCATCCTTGTTATCATTATCTCATTGTTGAATTGATAACCTCCCAAAATCTTTAGTATGTCATCTAACTTTTCTACAAGAAATGTCTTTTTTTGAGGGATGTTTTTTCTCATAACCTTGATTTTGGAACAAAAATAATTATAATTTGTATAGATTTGGACCAAAATTGTATTATTGAAGCCCATAAAAACGGTGCTGAAAATTGCAACTTTGTAGCCCCTTTTGATTGAATAAAATTGTAATAAGATATGAAGAGATTATTTAGAATTGTTGGCGCCCTAACATTTGCCGCTCTGTTGATTCCTATGGGAAAGATTGCGGCACAGAGTTCGGATACCGTTGCGCTGACCCTTAATGAGGCGTTGGAGATTGCTAAGAGTCAGTCTCTTACCGTTCAAGTTGCAGACAAGGAGATTGAGAAGACAGGCTATGCAAAGAAGGGAGCATACGCTGCTCTTTTCCCTCAGATAGATGCAAGCGGTTCTTACCAGAGAACCATTAAGAAACAGACAATGGCCATGAGTATGAACGGCCAGACCCAGAAGATTTCCGTTGGTACGGACAATGTTTACAACGCAGGTCTCTCCGCTCAGATGCCGCTGGTGAACGTGGCTTTGTGGAAGAGTCTGAACATCTCCGGTTTGAACGTGGAAATGGCTGTGGAACAGGCCCGTGCCAGCCGTCAGAATTTGATTAACCAGGTTGAGCAGGCCTTCTACACCTGCCTTCTGGCTTCAGATCTCTGCAAGGTTTACAAGGAGAATTATCAGAATGCAAAGGATAATTATGAGAAGGTGAAGGCCCAGTATGAGAGCGGAAGAGTAGCAAAGTATGATATGATTAGGGCTGAGGTGAATATGCAGAATGCAGAGCCTAACGTATATGATTCTCAGAACTCTCTCACACTGGCGTTGTGGCAGTTGAAAGCCCTTATGGGAATTAACCTCTCCACAAAAATCAAATGTGTGGGAAGTCTCAGTGACTATACATCAAAGATGCAGGAACTTGTAATGGCTTCAGACAGTGTGAATTTGGAGAATAACTCCAACATGCGCCAATTGGATATTCAGTCTCGTATTTTGGATGAGACTCTTAAGATGCAGCGCTCACAGTTCCTTCCTTCACTAGGTCTGAGTGCCTCTTACTCCTACGTCTCAATGAGCAATGACTTTAAGATTAACCACTACCAGTGGAATCCATATTCAACTGCAGCACTGGGTCTCTCAATACCTGTCTTCTCCGGCGGTCAGAAGAGAAACACAATACGTCAGACAAAGGTGCAGATGGAGCAGCTGGAACTTCAGAAGGAGAATGCAAGACGCGGTTTGGAAGTTTCCGTTAAACAGAGTTTGAGCTCTATGGAAACAGCTCTGAAACAGTACAATGCGGCTAAGGCTACATTGGAGGGAGCACAGACCGGTTTTGAGATTGCAAGCAAGATGTACGAGGTAGGACGTGCTACAGTTCTGGACGTAAATGATGCCAACCTTGCACTGCTTCAGGCAAAACTTAATCTTCATCAGTCCATCCACTCCTTCCTGGTTGCAAAGTCTGCTTTGGAACTTACACTGGGTGTGAACAATAACGAGTAGAAAAATCTAAAAAGTATATATATGAAAAAAGAGATCATCAGATTACTTGCCGCTTCCGCTCTCTGCCTCTTTGCAGTTGTAGCGGTTTCTTCATGTTCAGGCAAGAAGAGCGATTCCGCAAAGGATGCGGAGGTAAAAGTTGTGAATGTTACCGTTATGAATATCTCATCCAGAGATGTTGAGCAGGCAGAGATATTTACCGGTACGGTTGAGGGGTTCAACACCAACAACATCTCTCCGCAGTCTCCCGGCAGAATTGAGAGAATTTTTGTAGAGGTGGGAAACCATGTGGCTAAAGGTCAGAAGCTTGCACAGATGGAGGCAACCAACCTCACTCAGGCAAAACTCCAGATGGAGAACAACAAACTTGAGTTTGAGAGAACAAAGCAGCTCTATGAGATAGGCGGTGCTTCTCAGAGCGAGTATGACTCCAGAAAGATGGCTTATGAGGTTTCTATGAGTGCCTATAAGAATCTGGAAACCAATACATATCTTATATCTCCTATCTCCGGAGTAGTTACCGCAAGAAACTATGATGCAGGTGATATGTATAACGGAGCAACTCCTCTTTACACAGTTGAGCAGATCCGTCCGGTTAAGATTAAGGTGAATGTTCCGGAGTCTCTCTACGGAAAGATTAAGAGAGGACAGAAGGTTAACGTTAAGCTGGACGTTTACGGAGACGAGGTGTTCCAAGGCGTTGTTTATCTGGTATATCCTACACTCTCTGCAGCATCCAGAACGTTCCCTATCGAGATAACAATAGCCAACTCCAATGAGAGAGTGCGCCCGGGTATGTTTGCGAGGGTAACCTTTGTTTACGGTATGGAGCACAACATTGTTGTTCCGGATGTTGCCGTTGTAAAGCAGATGGGAAGCGGAGACCACTATGTATATACCGTAGCAGATAACAAAGTGGTATTCAAGAAGGTAAAGCTGGGTCAGCTCATAGGGACGGAGTATGAAATTAAGAGCGGTCTGGATGAGAGTGACGTTGTTATTATAGAGGGTCAAAACAGAGTAGTGAACGGACAGGAGGTTAAAGCAACATTTGGAGAGCCTGCCTCTTTCACTCCGGATAATCTTGTAGATAAAACCAAGTAGAAATGAGTCTATTTTCATCAGCAGTTAAGAAACCTATAACCACAGCCTTAATCTTTGTGGCTATAGCCATATTCGGTATATTTTCTCTGGTAACTCTGCCTATAGACTTGTTCCCGCATATAGAGAGTAACTCAGTGATGGTTATGACCTCATACGCAGGAGCCAGTGCATCAGATATTGAGAACAATATATCCAAACCTATTGAGAATACGCTCAATAGCGTCTCCTATCTGAAACATATTTCTTCTGCTTCCAGAGAGAATGTCTCCGTTGTTACTTTGGAGTTTCAGTACGGAAGAGATATTGAGGCGGCAACCAATGATATAAGAGATAAACTTGAGATGGTAAAATCATCCCTGCCGGACGGTGCGGGTAACCCGGTTATCTTTAAGTTCGGCTCAGATGATATTCCTATTCTGATTCTCTCCGTAACGGCCAAGGAGAGTATGCCGGGCCTCTACAGGATTATGGATGAGGTCATTGTAAATGAATTGGCCAGAGTGAACGGTGTAGGTTCAGTTTCAGTTTCCGGTATTCCAAAGAGAGAGATTATGGTTCTCTGTGATCCTTACAAACTGGATGCATACAACCTTACCATTGAGAGCATTTCCTCTCTGATTTCTGCAGAGAACAGAAACATTCCTGCAGGTTCCATTGAGACCGGATCCAATACTTATTCTCTTAGAGTTCAGAAGGAGTTTAATAACTCCAGAGAGATAGAGAACCTTGTAGTTGGCTCATACAACGGAGGTAACGTCTACCTTAAAGATGTGGCCAGAGTTGTTGACGGACTTCAGGAACGCTCTCAGGAGAGTTTCATTAACGGAGAGTTGGGCGGAATGATTATCATTCAGAAACAGACAGGTGAGAACTCCGTTAATATTGTAAAGAAGGTTAACGAAGAACTTCCTCGTTTGCAGAAGAAACTCCCTTCAGATGTTAAGGTCAACGTTATCATTGATACTACAGAGAACATTATAAGGACAATAGGCTCTTTGGAGAAGACCATCATAATTACCCTTTTGATTGTGATGCTGGTGGTATTCTTCTTCCTGGGAAGATGGAGGGCAACTATCATTATTCTCATCACGATACCTATTTCACTTTTGGCCTCTCTGGTATACCTCTTTGCAACGGGTAATACGTTGAATATGATCTCAATGAGTTCCCTCTCAATTGCAATCGGTATGGTGGTGGATGCGGCCATTGTGGTATTGGAGAACATAACCACCCACATTGATAACGGAAGTAACCCTAAACAGGCGGCCGTCTATGCAACCAACGAGGTGGCTATGGCTGTTGTGGCCTCTTCACTCACAACTCTTGCCGTATTCCTCCCGATGACTCTTGTTAGCGGTCTTGCCGGAATCATGTTCCGCCAGTTGGGTTGGATGGTAAGCATAGTTATCACAGTCTCCACTCTCTGTGCACTTGCACTTACCCCTATGATGTGCTCCAGAATGCTGAGAGCCAAGAACAAAGACAAGGACTCAAAGTGGTACAGGATACTCTTTACTCCAATTAACAAAGCTCTGGATTGGTTGAGCCGCACTTATGCAAGAATCCTGGATTGGGCTCTGCGTCATAAGAGAATAGTAGTTGCAATAGCCGTTGCGGTGTTGGCCGCAGTGGGTGCAATTTGCGGACCTATGCTTAAGAGCGAGTTTATCCCGGAGCAGGATAACGGAAGAATCTCCGTTACGGTTCAGCTTCCTGTAGGAACACGCCAGGAGATTACAAGAGACCTTGCCCTTGAACTTGACCGCAGATGGAGAGCGGAATTCCCTGAGATTGAGCGCTTGGGACTCTCCGAGGGTACTGCAGACTCAGACAATATGTTTGCCTCCATGCGTTCCAACGGTTCACATATTATAAGTATGAACATTGGCTTGGGAAGTATGGAGAAACGTAAGAGGAGCATAAAGGAGATCTCCAACATTATGATGAGCGAGCTGGCAG
>CAMHRD010000046.1 GCA_946187365.1 uncultured Bacteroidales bacterium | reverse complement strand
GGATGAAATCATAATTAGAAAAATCTAATAAGATGAAGATATTCAGAGCGTTATATATATCACTCATTGTCGGTGCAGCACTTCTCTCTCTCTTTACCACATCCTGTAAGAGCGAGGTGGGTTATACAACGGTGCAGATAAGAGACTCCATCCGCCACTACTACCCTATTCTCCAGGGTCAGCAACTTAGAATAGCTCTGCGTGTGGAGAATACCGGAACCGTTCCTCTGATTGTAAACGAGGTTCAGCCTTCGTGCGGTTGCATCACAACTGATTTTACCGGAAAAACAATCATTCCTCCGGGCAAATTCATGTATGTGATAGTTGTATACGACAGCAACAAAAACAAGGGAAACGTGAACCATTCTGTCCGTTTTTGGGGCAATATAGCGCCTGACGGAATGGCAATTATGAAGTTTGACGTAAATATAGTTCCGGACGGAAACAACCACTGGGACTATGAAGAACTCTTTGAGAAGAACAGACCTAAGGTCAAAGACTTTGTAGACGGAATCGGTTCAGAAACCGGACTCGGTTATTACACTGATTTCCAGTAATATTTCAGGGTTCAACAGAATAAAAAAAATGGCTGGTCAACGACCAGCCATTTAATTTTTTGGAAATTACCGAATTACTTTACAGCCTCTTTAACTTCCTCAACAGCAGCAGCTGCAACCTCCTCAACTGCAACAGCAGCAGAGTCAACTACGTCAACTGGAGCAACCTCTACAACTGTAGAGTCAACAACCTCAGCCTCAACCTCCTGAGCAGGAGTATTGTTCTTGCAAGCTACGAATGCGAGAGCTGCAACGGCGATAAATAATACTTTCTTCATAATCTTAATTTTTATTGTTTGTTAATAATTTGCTTTTTTGGCAGTGCAAAAGTATCAAGATTGAACTGCTAAATTGCCCTCCGCCCCTCAATATTAACGCTTTGTAACAAAAATTTAGCATAAGCCCCTATTTACCCTGCCCGTATCTCGTTTCAGATTAAAAGGATTTCTCTTCAGAATCCTTGTAATTTCATATTTTTTAAGTAGTTTTCATTAACAAATAGAAGAATTTTTATTATCTTTACACATTGAAAAAGAATGAAAAAACACTCTAGTTTTATATGAAAATATCGTCTATTGAGGATTTGAAAAAAATCCGTGAAAAAGCGAGTGTTCATCTCAAACCAAGAGAGCAGGGAGACCATCAGGATTCTTCCGTGTGTTGCGGTTTGAAGAAGGGAACACCTCAAATACAGATACTTACCTGCGGAGGTACGGGATGCAAGGCTTCACAGAGTCATCTTATCTCCGATAACTTCAAGAAACTGATAGCAGAGAACAACTTAGAGGGAAAGGTGGAAGTAATCACCACAGGTTGTTTTGGTTTCTGTGAAAAGGGCCCTATCGTGAAGATTATACCGGACAACACCTTCTATACCAAGGTAAAACCGGAAGATGCAGAGGAGATCTTCAAAGAGCATATCATTGGAGGTAAGAGAGTTAACAGGCTTCTGTATGTAGATCCTAAACGCAAGATGACCGTATCTGACTCAAAGCACATGGACTTCTACCGCAAGCAGGTGAGAATTGCTTTGAGAAACTGCGGACTCATTGATCCTGAGGATATTCTGGAGTATATAGGAAGAGACGGATACTTTGCACTTGCAGACTGTCTCTTAAACCGCTCTCCAAAAGCCGTGATAGATGAGATAAAGAAGTCCGGCCTCAGAGGAAGAGGCGGCGGAGGATTCCCTACCGGCTTGAAATGGGAGATTGCTTCCAAGAATCAGTCAAAGGAGAAATATGTTGTCTGCAACGCAGATGAGGGAGACCCGGGAGCATTTATGGACCGCTCCATTATGGAGGGTGACCCTAACTCCATTGTTGAGGCTATGGCAATTTGCGGATATGCAATTGGAGCCTCTCACGGTCTGGTTTACATCAGAGCTGAGTATCCTCTTGCTGTTGAGAGACTTAAGATTGCCATTAAGCAGGCCAGAGAGTTAGGACTTTTGGGAAAGAAAATCCTGGGAACATCCTTCTCATTTGACATTGACATAAGATACGGTGCGGGAGCATTTGTCTGCGGAGAGGAGACCGCCCTAATTCACTCAATGGAAGGACGTAGAGGTGAGCCTACCCTCAAACCGCCGTTCCCGGCAGAGAGCGGATATAACGGCAAGCCAACCAACGTAAACAACGTTGAAACGTTTGCCAACGTTCCTATAATAATCAACAAGGGAGCAGACTGGTTCGCCTCAATAGGAAGCGACAGATCCAAGGGAACAAAAGTGTTTGCACTTGCAGGAAAAATCAACAACGTAGGCCTTATAGAAGTGCCTATGGGAACGACACTTAGAGAGGTAATCTTTGACATTGGAGGTGGCATAAAGGGTGGCAAACAGTTTAAGGCGGTTCAGACCGGAGGTCCTTCCGGAGGTTGCCTTACAGAGAAACATCTTGATACCCCTATTGATTTTGACACACTTACAGCCGCCGGCAGTATGATGGGATCCGGAGGTATGATTGTTATGGATGAAGACAACTGTATGGTTTCAGTAGCCCGTTTCTATCTGGACTTTATAGTTGGAGAGTCTTGCGGAAAATGTACACCTTGCAGAATCGGTAACAAGAGAATGCTGGAGATTCTGGATAAGATTATTGCAGGAGACGGTACTATGCAGGATCTGGAGAAACTTAAGACCCTTGCCGGAGTTATTAAAGACACAGCACTTTGCGGACTCGGACAGACCTCCCCTAACCCGGTTCTCTCCACACTCAGCAACTTCTATGATGAGTATGTTGAGCACGTAAAAGATAAGAAGTGCCGCGCTAAACAGTGCAAGGCATTGCTTACCTATATGATAAATCCGGAGAAGTGCATTGGCTGCCACGCCTGTGCAATGGGCTGTCCTGCAGGAGCTATTGAAGGTGTTGCAAGAAAACCTCACGCAATAATCTTCTCCAAGTGCATCAAGTGCGGTATGTGCATGTCAAGATGCAAGTTCAAAGCAGTTTCAGTAATCTAAAACCGCCTAATTATGAAACAGAATATATCACTGATAATTGATAATCATAAAGTTGTAGTCCCAGAGGGCACAACCATACTGGATGCAGCCAAAAGCATAGGAATAGTAATCCCTACCCTATGCCACATGAACCTTAAGGGAACCTGCGCAGACAACCATCCGGCATCCTGCCGCGTCTGCGTGGTTGAAGTAAAGGGAAGAAGAAACCTCGCTCCCGCCTGCAGCACCGCCTGCACAGAGGGAATGGAGGTGAAAACCAGCTCAATAAGAGTTATAAGGGCTCGCAAGACAGTTATAGAGTTAATGCTCAGCGATCACCCTAACGAGTGTCTTACCTGCCCCAAGAGCGGCAAGTGTGAGCTACAGGCTGTTACTCAGCACCTTTCAATAAATGAAACTCCTTACGCCGGAGAACTGTCGCTGAGAAAGAAGGAGATGACCGCCTCCATAATAAGGAATATGGACAAGTGCATCTATTGCCGCAGATGCGAGACCATGTGCAATGTATATCAGACAGTTGGAGCACTCGGTGCAGTGGGAAGAGGATTCAACACCACTATTGCTCCTTCATTCAATAAGAATCTGAAGGATACAGACTGTACTTACTGCGGCCAGTGCGTTGCAGTCTGCCCTGTTGGTGCACTCACGGAAAGAACTTATACAGACCAGCTTATAGATGATCTGGAGAATCCTGAGAAGACCGTTATTGTTCAGACCGCTCCTGCAGTAAGAGTTGCTCTGGGAGAGGAGTTCGGCAATGCTCCGGGCAGTATAGTTACAGGCAAACTGGTTGCCGCACTTAAAGACTTGGGATTTGACTATGTCTTTGATACAGACTTCTCTGCAGACGCCACCATTATGGAGGAGGGCAGCGAACTTCTGGAGAGACTCACCAAATTCCTCAAGGGAGACAAGAAGGTCCCTATTCCACTTATGACCTCCTGCTGCCCTGCCTGGGTTAACTTCTACGAGCACAACTTCCCGGATCTTCTGAACTATCCTTCAACAGCCCGTTCACCTCAGCAGATGTTCGGTGCAATTGCAAAGAACTACTGGGCAGAGAAGATGAACATTCCAAGAGAGAAACTTGTAGTTGTCTCTGTAATGCCTTGTCTTGCAAAGAAATTCGAGTGCCAGAGACCTGAGTTCTCAACCAACGGAAATCCGGATGTAGACTACTCAATCACTACCAGAGAACTTGCAACTCTGATCCGCAGAGCTAACATAAACTTTGAGACACTGCCTCATATGGAGTTTGACAATCCTCTGGGAGAGAGTACAGGAGCTGCTGCCATCTTCGGTTCTACCGGAGGCGTGCTGGAAGCGGCCCTCAGAACGGCATACGAGCTCCATACAGGCAAGACTCTGCCTAAGATAGACTTTGATGAGGTAAGAGGTATGGACAGCCTCAGAACGGCCACAATTGACTTTGACGGCTTTGCTCTCAATGTTGCTATAGCATACGGACTTGGAAATGCCCGCAAACTTATGGAAGAGATAAGAGCAGGTAAATCCAAGTATCACGTTATTGAAATCATGGCCTGCCCAGGCGGATGTATCGGAGGAGGCGGACAGCCGCTGCACCACGGAGACTTTGAGGTTATCAAAGCACGCCAAAAGGCTATCTATGAGGAGGATAAGAACATGCCTCTGAGAAAGAGCCATGAGAACAAGAGCATGATTGAGATGTACGAGAAGTACTTTGGCAAACCTCTGAGCGAAAAGGCTCACGCCCTTCTGCACACTCATTATTCAGACAAAACAATTAAGTACTAGCCTAATAGACAAAGAGATGGAAAAATTATGTAATTCAGTAGTTGAAAAGATAAGGGCTATCTGTGACAAATTCGGAAACAAGCCTGGTGAGCTTATCAATATACTCCACGAATCCCAGCATACCGTAGGATACCTTCCTATGGAGGTGCAGGCAATAATTGCAGAGAAACTCAATATTCCTGTAAGCCGTGTGTACGGTGTGGTTACATTCTACGCCTTCTTTACAATGGTTCCAAAAGGCAAGCACCCTGTTTCTGTCTGCCTTGGAACTGCCTGCTACGTAAGAGGTTCCGAGAAGATTCTGGAAGAGTTCAAGAGAACTCTGGGCATTGATGTGGGAGAGACCACGGAAGACGGACGCTTCTCCCTGGACTGCCTCAGATGTGTGGGAGCCTGCGGCCTTGCTCCGGTTGCAATGGTGGGAGAGAAGGTCTACGGCCACCTCAACCCCGCTGATATCAAGAAGATTATAAAAGAGTTTTCACAGGATTAAGAAAGCAGATATAATAGAAAAAAGGGATGATCATTTATTTGGTCATCCCTTTCTTCTTTGTAAAAAGTGATTGAGTATCAATTACTTCTTAACAATCATCTTAGAGAGTTTTTCGGTGAGCATAGGCACAATCTTGTGCACGTCACCTACTATTCCAACATCTGCAACACCAAAGATAGGAGCAAACTTATCTTTATTTATCGCGATGATGAAATCACTCTCCTCCATACCTGCAAGGTGCTGAATAGCACCGGAAATACCGCAGGCCATGTAGAGAGCCGGACGTACGGTCTTACCTGTCTGACCTACCTGAACCTCGTGAGGCATAACGCCTGCATCTACCATAGCACGTGATGAAGATACCTGAGCGCCAATGACATCCGCAAGTGCCTGAAGTTTTGCAAACCCCTCAGGATTTCCAACTCCGCGGCCTCCGGATACCAGAATCTTAGCCTCTGTGATATCAACCTTGCCCTTGTTCTCCTTAACGCTCTCAACCAGTTTTACCTTAAACTTGGAAGCGTCAAATACCGGTGCAAAGTTCTCAATCTCACCTACTCTGCTCTCATCCTTAGTACCCTTCTGCATAACGCCTGGGCGGACGGTAGACATCTGAGGACGGTGCTCAGTACACATAATGGTTGCCATAAGGTTACCGCCGAATGCAGGACGGGTCATAAGGAGTTCTCTCTCCTCTGAGATATCCAAACCTGTACAGTCTGCAGTAAGACCTGTAGCCAGTCTTGAAGCCAGTCTTGGACCAAGGTCACGGCCAATTGTTGTAGCACCCAAAAGCACAATGCTTGGTTTGTATTTGTCAATAGCCTGACTCATAGCCTGTGAGTACTGCTCGGTGAGATAGTGCTCCAATTCAGGGGCATCCATAACTACAACCTTATCTGCACCCCAAGCTATAAGCTCTTTAGCGTTCTCTGTATTCTTGTATCCCGGATAGAAAGCTACAACTTTCTCATTCAGAGCGTCTGCAAGAACTCTTGCCTTTCCTAAAAGTTCAAGAGCAACAGACTGGATTTTACCATCCCTCTGCTCTACGAATACGTATACATCTTTATAATCTGCTTTATTCATCTCTTTCAGTATTAGGCAATTAAATAATAAATTTCTCTTTCATCTTGCTTATGATGACATCCACAGCCTGCTCAGGATCAACTTCATAAACCTGGCCTGCAGCCTTGGTAGCCTTTGTGAATGCCTTCATAACCTTTGTAGGTGAGCCCTTCAGACCAAGTTTGCCAGGATCGAGATCCAGGTTGGCCTCTGTCCAGATTTCTACCTCGCGGTCAAAAGCATCTACAATGCCTCCAACGCTCATATATCTTGCCTTGTAACCTGATGCAAGAACGGTAAATACTGCAGGACCCTCAACGTCAAGAATTTCATAACCGTCCTCGGTCTCCTTCTTAACTCTGAAGTTGTTGCCACCCTTATACTCGCAGTCCACAACGTAAGATACCTGTGGAAGTGCAAGATGCTCAGCCATTTCCGGACCTACCTGTGCGGTATCTCCGTCAATTGCCTGGCGGCCGGTGATAATAAGGTCGTAAGGAATAGCCCTCAATGCGCCTGCAAGAGCGTTAGAAGTTGCAAGAGTGTCTGCACCTGCAAATGCCCTGCTGGTAAGAAGGATAGCCCTGTCTGCACCCATTGCAAAAGCCTCTCTTAAAACGAGGTCTGCCTGAGGAGGACCCATCGTGATTACAGTTACGTTAGCTCCGCATTTCTCCTTCAGCTGAAGAGCAAGCTCAAGTCCGCCCTTATCATCGGGATTCATAATGGAAGGAACGCCATCTCTTATAAGAGTGTGTTTTACCGGGTCTATCTTAACCACTGTAGTGTCCGGTACCTGTTTTACACAAACTACTATATTCATAATCAATACTTTTTACTTCTTGAACAATTTGCCGGCAATAACCATTCTCTGAACCTCTGAGGTACCCTCGTAGATCTCAGTGATCTTAGCGTCTCTCATCATTCTTTCAACAGGATATTCCCTTGTGTAACCGTAACCTCCGTGGAACTGTACAGCCTTGGTAGTCATCTCCATAGCTGTCTCAGCAGCAAAGAGTTTTGCCATAGCTGCATCTGCGGAGAACGGCATTCCCTTATCTTTCTTCCAGGCAGCGCTTCTTACCAGAAGACGGGCAGCCTCAATCTTAGTCTGAAGGTCTGCAAGCTGGAACTGAGTGTTCTGGAACTGAGAGAGAGACTTGCCAAACTGCTTTCTCTCCTTACAGTACTTAACTGTCTCATCCATAGCACCCTGAGCAATACCAAGAGCCTGAGCGGCAATACCAATACGGCCGCCGTCCAATGTCTTCATTGCAACTGCAAAACCGCCGCCAAGTGCGCCGAGCATGTTAGCCTTTGGCACTCTGCAGTTTTCAAAGATAAGCTCGCAGGTAGCACTTCCGCGAATACCCATCTTGTGCTCCTTCTTACCAATTGAGAAACCAGGAGTAGTAGCCTCA
>CAMHRD010000045.1 GCA_946187365.1 uncultured Bacteroidales bacterium | reverse complement strand
TCTATAGCTTATATTATGGTACTCCGTACGGCAATCGTCGCAACAGAATCTCTTGTCTGTTCTTCCCAGGACAACCCTTCCGCAAACCGGACATTTCTTCTCTTTCATATCCAAAACTCCGTGCCAAAGTTATCCCATATTGAACATTGTTATCTGACCGGCTGAAAATTTCCCCCGGATTTTTGACAATTATAGAATCATCAATTTTGCCGAGTAAATTTTACTTTAGGTAAATGCTTATTATGTAGCCTTTTATAAGGTTTCTTATTCTGAAAAACTTGCAATTGTACAAAAGCGTGGATTATCCGTTTATTAAACGTTTATAAACGTTTATAATCGTTTAAAATATGGCTATTCTCTTTTTGCCGCCTTTTCTTTGTTCTGCATTTTTTATTAACACTCTAAAACAAACAATTATGGAGAAAACATTAAACAGAGTAGAGTTAAAGGGACGCGTGGGAGCGGATCCTAAAATCTCACAGCTGGAAGGCGGAGTAAGCATTATTCGTTTTTCTGTTGCAACTCACGAGGCGTACAAAGGAAAGGACGGTCTTTACAAGGAGGAGACTACCTGGCATAACGTTGCAGCCTGGTCTTCCAAGAACATTCCGGAATTTTCAAGAATCAGAAGAGGGGTCTTTGTGGATCTGATTGGGAAACTGCGCTACTTCAAGTATGTAACCAAGAACGGTGAGGAGCGTTTCAGCTCAGAAATTGTGGCTTTAAAAATGTCTCTGCCGGAAAATTGTTAAATTTGCTCCTGATAGGCCCTAACGGCCTACGGTATTTTTATGAGCAGTGAGATAAAAAGGGAGTTTTTCATTTATGACACCCTCTCCAGAAGGAGCAGAAAGTTGGAGACTATTGTGCCGGGAATGGTAGGGCTATATGTTTGTGGTCCAACTGTTTACGGAGATCCTCATCTGGGGCATGCAAGACCGGGTGTGACGTTCGACGTTTTGGTAAGACTTCTCAGGAACATAGGTTACAGAGTGCGTTACGTGCGTAACATTACGGATGTGGGTCACCTGGAGCATGATGCAGACGAGGGAGAGGATAAGATAGCAAAGAAGGCGCGTCTGGAACAGCTTGAACCTATGGAGGTTGCACAGACCTACACGGTTCATTTCCGTCAGAAGATGGCAGAACTGAACGTTCTTCCTCCAAGCATTGAACCTAACGCTTCCGGTCACATAATTGAACAGATTGAGTTCATTAAGAAGATTCTGGAAAAGGGGTTTGCATACGAGAGCAACGGCTCTATTTACTTTGACGTTGTAAAGTACAGTAAACAATATAATTACGGTGCTTTGAGCGGACGTAACGTGGAGGAACTTCTCTCCAACACCCGTGAGCTGGACGGCCAGAGTGACAAACACCATCCGGCAGATTTTGCCCTTTGGAAGAAGGCTTCTCCGGAGCACATAATGAAGTGGCCTTCACCTTGGTCTGAGGGTTTTCCGGGCTGGCATCTGGAGTGCTCTGCAATGGGTGAAAAATACCTTGGCGGTGAGTTTGACATTCACGGCGGAGGTATGGATCTGATGTTCCCTCACCACGAGTGCGAGATAGCTCAGAACGTTGCTGAAAGGGGAAAAACGGGCGTTAAGTATTGGATGCATAACAACCTGATTACCATTGAAGGACGCAAGATGGGCAAGTCTTTGGGCAACTTCATCACCCTGGAGGAACTCTTTACCGGAAACAACCCTAATCTGGAGCAGGCTTACTCTCCTATGACGGTACGTTTCTTCATTCTTCAGGCTCACTACAGAGGAACTTTGGACTTCAGCAACTCTGCGCTTAAGGCTGCGGAGAAGGGACTCAAGAGATTGATGCAGGCCGTTAAGGATGCTGAAACTCTGAAGGTTGGAGAGTCTGACGGTTCCGTTGCAAAAGAGGTTGACAGAATCAGAGAGGCAATATTCACTGCATTGTGTGATGATTTGAACACTCCAATTGCATTATCATACGTTTATGAAGTTGTAAAGATTGTAAACAATGCAAAGGAGGGAAGAGTTCAGGTTTCACAAAAAGAGAAGGAGAGCATTCAATCTCTCTTCAAAGAGGTTGTCTTTGATATTCTGGGTCTGCTGGATGAAGACGGTGCATCTGCTTCTGCTACAGCTGGTTCTACGAACGTTATTGACGGCCTTATGCAGTTTGTCATTAAGGAGAGAAAAGAGGCAAGAGCAAACAAAGATTGGGCAAAGAGTGATCAGATTAGAGACGCTTTGAAGGAGTTGGGCATTCAGCTTAAAGACAACAAAGACGGCTCTACTACATGGGAATTCTAATTTTAAAACAATAGTTATGAAAAGTTTAACAATTTCATTTGTAGCGTTTCTTTCGTTCATGTTCATCTCCGCAAGTTGCTTGGCAGACGGAAGGAAGATCCCTGTAAATCAGATACCTGCTCTGGCTCAGGAGTTCATTAAAAAGCATTTTGCAGATAAGACACCTGCTTATGCTGAAAAAGACAGAGACGGCTTTGGCGTCAAGTATGAAGTGAAGTTCACTGACGGTACAGAGATTGATTTCAGAAAGAACGGGGAGTGGGACAAGGTAGACTGCAAGTATTCCGCAGTACCGGCCGCTTTGGTTCCTTCTGCAATTGCAAATTATGTGAACACAAACTTCCAGAACGCTACTATTGTTAAGATAGACAAGGAGCGCTACGGCTATGAGATTGAGCTCTCTACAGATTTGGAACTCAAGTTTGACCACGCAGGAAACTTATTGTCCATTGATGATTAGAAGATTCTTGAAGATGAAGAAAGGGGACGGTGTTGAGCCGTCCCCTTTTTCTGTCTGCTTTACGCTATCCGGATACAATTATTTAATCTTCTTGTATCCGTAGCAGCTTCTGTTACCGAGCTCAAGCTCAATCTTCATAAGGCGGTTGTACTTAGCGATACGGTCTGTACGGCTGAGTGAACCGGTCTTAATCTGACCGCTATTGGTTGCAACTGCGATGTCTGCAATTGTGGTATCCTCAGTCTCACCGCTGCGGTGGGAAGTAACTGTGGTATAGCCGTTTCTGTGAGCCATCTCAATAGCGTCCAAAGTCTCTGTAAGTGAACCAATCTGGTTAACCTTAATAAGGATGGAGTTACCTGCACCCTTCTTAATACCCTTCTCAAGGTAAGATACGTTGGTTACAAAGAGGTCATCTCCAACGAGTTGTACGTGGTCACCGATAGCCTTTGTAAGTTTAACCCAACCGTCCCAGTCATTCTGGTCCATACCATCCTCAATAGAGTCAATAGGGTACTTTTTGCAGAGCTTCTCAAGATATGCAACCTGCTCGTCTCCGCTAAGAAGCTTACCCTTAGGATCTTTCTTAAGACCGTTGTTAAGCTGTGAGTAGTCATAAGAGAACTTGTTGCCCTTCTTTACTGAGAACTCGGAAGCAGCGCAGTCCAAAGCTATGGTAACATCCTTACCCGGCTTGTAACCTGCAGCCTTAATTGCCTCAACGATGCAATCCAGTGCGTCATCAATTCCCTTGAGTGCAGGAGCAAAACCTCCCTCGTCTCCTACTGCTGTAGAGAGACCTCTGCTCTTGAGAACCTTCTGAAGTGCGTGGAATACCTCTGCACCCATTCTTACACCCTCAGCCTCGTTCTTTGCGCCTACAGGGCGAATCATGAACTCTTGGAAAGCAATAGGGGCGTCTGAGTGAGCACCGCCGTTGATGATGTTCATCATTGGAACAGGAAGTACGTAAGCGTTGGTTCCGCCAATGTATCTGTAGAGAGGAATCTCCAACTCTGCAGCGGCTGCCTTTGCAACTGCCAATGATACTCCGAGGATGGCGTTTGCACCAAGTTTTGCCTTGTTCTTTGTGCCGTCCAGCTTAATCATGAGGGCGTCTATCTCTCTCTGATCCAGAGCGTTCATTCCAATAACAGCCGGAGCTATTACATCGTTTACATTCTTAACTGCCTTAAGAACGCCCTTTCCGCCGTAGCGCTTAGGGTCTTTATCTCTTAGCTCAATAGCCTCGTTCTCACCGGTAGATGCTCCGGAAGGAACGGCTGCAACTCCTGTAAAACCGGAATCCAGTGTTACTTCAACTTCAATAGTAGGATTTCCTCTTGAATCGAGAATCTCTCTACCTTCTACATCAATAATAATCATATTGCAAAATTGTTTATAAGTTCATTTTCGGGCGCAAAGTTATATTTTTTTAATTGTTATTTGGATTGTTTTTTGCAACTTGCAGTCTGAAAAGAGAAAAATATCTAACAAAACGTATACGATTATGTCAGAATGTAAGTATGATTGGAGCAAAATTGTAGCATCTGCAATTATTGCTTTTGGTCTTATCGCATTGGGAATTTCTCTCAAGAGCGGTATTGTAAAATTCAAGTCAATGGAGAGAACTGTGGCTGTTAAAGGCCTGGCTGAGAAGCAGGTAAACGCAGACAAGGTTGTTTGGAGAGTCTCTTTTGCAAGAGTTGGCAATGACCTGGTATCCCTTTACTCCTCTTTGGACGTTAACGCCAAATATATTAAGGAGTATATAAAGGATAAGGGTATTGAGGATTCTGAGATTTTTGAATCTTCTCCTAACGTATCCAATCTTGAGGATCAGTACAGATACTCCAACAACCGTCCGGAGTACAAGTACCAGATTAGCCAAAGTCTCACAATCTCCACCAACAAGGTGGATGCTGTAAAGCAGCTGGCTAAGACTGCAACCGCAGACATGCTCAAGAGAGGAATCATCATCTCCGATTGGGCTTCTTACGAGTTTACCGGTCTTAACGAACTTAAGCCGGAAATGATTGCAGAGGCTACCGCTAATGCAAGACAGGCCGCTCAGAAGTTTGCAGAGGACAGCAAGAGCAAACTTGGAAAGATTAAGACTGCAAGCCAGGGACAGTTCTCTGTTGAGGATCTGGACGAGACTACCGAGTTTGTTAAGAAGGTACGCGTGGTAACAACCATTGTTTACTACCTGGATTAAAAAGGCGCTTTAGCGCCAGGCACGTAGTAGGGATGGCCGAAAGAGATTTTGGCCATCCCTTATCTGTTTAGTTTTGAGTCTTTTTTTTGTCAGTTTGAGAAATGTTTCTATCTTTGCACCCCCGCAAAAAATGCGAGGAGTTGTACCCAGGTGCGCGCACTGACTGCCAGTGCCTCCGTAAATGGCTATGCAACTGATGTTTAATTAAAACATATACGTAAAATGCCAGGATTAATCGGCAAAAAAATCGGAATGACTTCCGTATTCGGTGCAGATGGAAAGAACATCCCATGCACTGTAATTGAGGCTGGTCCGTGTGTTGTTACGCAGATTCGTACAGAAGAAAAAGATGGTTATGCCGCTGTACAACTTGCCTATGACGAACAAAAAGAGAAACACACCAGCGCGTCTCTTATGGGACATTTCAAAAAGGCAAATACCACTCCTAAACGTAAGCTCGTAGAGTTTGAAAACGACTTTGAGGGCGAGCTTAAGTTGGGTGATTCTCTCAGTGTTGCAGACGTTTTCAAAAACGAGGACACTTGGGTTGATGTTACCGGAATTTCTAAAGGTAAAGGCTTCCAGGGCGTTGTTAAGCGTCACGGATTTGGCGGTGTAGGTGGTCAGACTCACGGACAGGACGACAGACTTCGTGCTCCAGGTTCAATGGGTGCATCATCTTGGCCTTCTAGAGTGTTCAAGGGTAAGAGACTCGCAGGAAGAATGGGCGGTGATAAGGTTAAGATCCTCAATCTTAAGGTTATCAAGGTCATTCCGGAAAGCAATCTGTTATTGGTAAAAGGTTCTATACCGGGCGCATCCGGTTCATACGTAATTGTGGAGGGATAGTATTATGGAATTAGCATTATTGAAAATTGACGGAACAGATACCGGTAAGAAGGTAAATCTGGACGATGCAGTGTTTGGTATTGAGCCAAACGACCATGCTATCTATCTGGACGTTAAGCAGTATTTGGCTGCTCACCGCCAGGGCACAAGCAAGACCAAAGACAGAAGCGAAGTTGCTTACAGCACCAAGAAGATTATTCGCCAGAAGGGCAGCGGCGGTGCACGCCACGGTTCCATTAAGGCAAATATCTATGTAGGTGGTGGTAGAGCTCACGGTCCAAGACCAAGAAACTACGACTTCAAACTGAACAAGAAGGTTAAACAACTTGCACGTTTCTCAGCACTTTCATACAAGGCTAAGGAGTCTGCAATTGCCGTAGTTGAGCCGTTTACAATGGAAGCTCCTAAGACTAAAGAGTTTGCAAAAATCCTTAAGAACATCAAGGTTAATGACCGTTTGGTTCTCTTTGTAGTTCCGGAAAGAACACAGAACGTTGTTCTCTCTGCACGTAACCTGGAGAACGTAATGGTTTCTACACCTAACAATCTCAATACCTACGACATTATGCGTGCTTATTCCGTAGTGTTCGTAAACGGTGCCCAGGATTCTCTTAAGGTAGAGTACAAACGTTAAAATCAGAGAATTATGGGAATTTTAGTAAAACCGATTGTAACTGAGAAGATGACGGCTGAAGGAGAAAAGAGAGGCCGTTATGGATTCATCGTAGACAGCAGAGCAAACAAGATTGAGATTCGCAAGGCTGTTGAGGAGATGTATGGTGTAACAGTAAAAGACGTCAACACCGTTAATTATAATGGCAAGGCAAAGAGCCGTTATACTAAGGCAGGTCTTCTTACAGGAAGAACCAACAAGTATAAGAAGGCTTATGTAACTCTTGCCGGTGATGACAAGATTGATTTCTATAGCAACATTTAGAGATGGGAGTACGTAAATTTAAACCGGTAACACCCGGTCAAAGAAATAAGGTAATTAGCGCATTTGACGAAGTTACCTGCACTGTTCCGGAGAAGAGCCTGCTGGAGCCTCGCAAGAGCAGCGGTGGCCGTAACAATGAGGGACACATGACAATGCGTTACATTGGCGGTGGTCACAAGAAGATGTACCGTATCATTGACTTCTTGAGAGACAAGGACGAGTACACTGCAACCGTCAAGACAATTGAATATGATCCTAACCGTAGTGCAAGAATTGCACTTGTAGTTTATCAGGATGGTGAGAAGCGTTACATCATTGCTCCTAAGGGCATTAAGGTTGGTCAGGTGATTGCATCTGGTGCCGGAGTTGCTCCTGAGGTTGGTAACACTCTTCCACTTTCAGAGATTCCTCTGGGAACTAACGTTCACAACATTGAGCTTATCCCTGGACAGGGTGCTGCAATGGCACGAAGCGCAGGATGTTATGCTCAGCTGGTTGCAAGAGAGGGTCGCCACGCAGTTCTTAAGTTGCCTTCTGGCGAGACAAGAATGGTGTTGGTAACTTGCCGTGCAACCGTTGGAATAGTTTCCAATCCTGACCATAATCTTGAGTCCCACGGAAAGGCTGGCCGTAAGAGATGGCTTGGTATCAGACCAAGAAACAGAGGCGTTGTTATGAACCCGGTTGATCACCCGATGGGTGGTGGTGAAGGACGCGCTTCCGGAGGTCACCCTAGAAGTAGGAAGGGTCTTCCTGCAAAGGGTTACAAGACACGTAATCCTAAGAAGACTTCTAAGAAGTTCATTATTGAAAGAAGAAAAAAGTAACGGAATAAATTAAAGATTATGAGTCGTTCAATTAAAAAAGGCCCGTACATTGAGGCATCTCTGGAAAAGAGAATTCTTGCCATGAATGAGTCTGGTAAGAAGGAAGTTGTGAAGACTTGGTCCAGAGCCAGCGTGATTTCACCTGACTTTGTCGGACATACAGTAGCCGTTCACAATGGAAACAAATTTATTCCCGTTTACGTAACTGAAAATATGGTTGGTCACAAA
>CAMHRD010000044.1 GCA_946187365.1 uncultured Bacteroidales bacterium | reverse complement strand
AGCTCGCTGCCATCAAACTAAAGTTCAGTGATTTTGTTGAACAATAGGCGGGGAAGGCTTTGCTTTTAAGAAAACTTTTATATCTTTGCGTCCCCGATGTCAGGATTTGATGTCCTGTATCGCTGAGCTAAATTATTATTAACCAACAAAAATCTTAAGCAGATGGCTGATTATTTAAATTCAGACAAGAAGCAAGAGATATTTGGCAAGTACGGGAAGTCTAATAAAGACACTGGTTCTGCTGAAAGTCAGATTGCTTTATTTTCCTACCGTATCGCTCACCTTACTGAGCACATGAAGCGCAACAAGAAGGATCACTCCACACAGCGCGCACTTCTGATGCTTGTTGGTAAGAGACGCCGTTTCCTTGACTATCTCAAGGAGGTTGACATTGAGAGATACAGAAATATCGTTAAGGAGCTTAACCTCCGTAAATAACGGTTGCTTATTTCATAGGAAAAGATCCCTGCCTAAACGGCGGGGATTTCTTTTTTACTCAGGCGGAGCCAAATGCGCAGACCGTTGAGAGAGTTGAGCAGATAGAAGGAGTACTTGATTACCATAACTATGGTGTAACTGTCGCTCTGCTCGCTCATAAGACGGTTGGTCCAAAGCATTATGGAGAAGACATTTACAAGGTTCCATAGATACCACTGATCCATATATGCCCAAGACATAAGTATCTGTCCCATAAAGTTGAGCATAAGGATGAAGGCATCCAAGAAAAGTTTTGCCTTGTCTATCTCCTGAATCTTGCCCGCGTTAAGCTGCTGAAGATCTACCCAATAGAGAATGCCGTATGCTATTGCCGTTCCGGCTATCAGTATCAAGGTGACGTAAATCCACTGCCTTCCGGTAAGACGGCGGGCCTTCACTTTGGAGATCTCTCCACCCTCTTCTCTCTTTCCGGCACCTCTCTTTCTCCACTGGTAGTAGCCAATGAACTGCATCGGGAGAAAATAGAAGGCGTGCTGGGCAAACTGTCCCATGTTGCCGCTGTCATAGTTGGCGTATGCCCCTATTCCCACATCCAAAAGACCAAAGAGGAATGTCCAGATGTTGCCGTTAGCACTTAGTACGGTGTTGATTACGCCCATCAAGGCTCCAACGACAACTACTACGTGCTTTACGGTCAATGCTCCGGATGCGCTTATCTTTAAGAAGTTTACAACAATGATTGCAGTGATCATTCCCACAAGGATGAACATATTGAACCAGAAGTTGAACTTTTTGTCGTTGAAACTTTTTGACATCTCTTTTATGTTAAAAAGGGGATGAGTTTATCACCCCCTTTCTGTTCTCTATCTTTTTTTTAATCTTTTCTATCTAGTTGGCTTTATTAGTTCTCGGCCTCTCCTTCTGCAGGACGGTTTTCACCGTTCTCCTTTCTTGGAGCACGGCTGTGACCACCTCTTTGATTTTGAGGGCGGTTGTTCTGTCTAGGACCGCGGTGTCCCTCCGGACGAGGTCTTCTCTGAGGCTCAACGTAACCCTCCGGTTTTGGAAGAAGAGCCTTTACGGAAAGACGCATCTTTCCGGTCTTCTCATCAATCTCCAGGAGTTTAACATCTACCTCATCTCCAACTTTATAGACATCCTCAACCTTCTCCGTCTTCTTCCATGCAATCTCTGAGATGTGCAGAAGTCCCTCTTTACCGGGGAGTATCTCAACGAATGCTCCGAAGTCCAGAATTGAGGTGATCTTTCCGTGGTAAACCTGGCCAACCTCAGGAACCGTGGTGATACCCTTAATCCAGTTGAGAGCCTTATCCATACTCTCCTTGTTGGTTCCAAAGATATCAACTGCTCCGATGCTGGTTCCGTCATCCTGTTTCTCCTCAGTGATGGTAACTGTTGTACCTGTCTCTTTCTGAATCTTCTGAATGACCTCACCGCCCTTACCTATAACGGCACCTATAAACTCGCCAGGAATTCTGATCTGAACAATTCTCGGAGCGTAAGGCTTAAGCTCAGGACGTGGCTCGCTGATGGTCTTCATCATCTCACCCATAATGTGCTGGCGTGCCTGATTTGCCTGTGCAAGTGCCTTAGCCATAATCTCTTCTGAAAGACCGTCACACTTGATATCCATCTGGGTTGCTGTAATACCGTCTTTGGTTCCGGCAACTTTGAAGTCCATATCTCCAAGATGATCCTCGTCTCCCAGAATATCTGAAAGGATAGCAAACTTGCCGTCCTGCTCAATGAGTCCCATTGCAACACCGGCAACAGGTTTCTTAATCTGAATACCTGCATCCATAAGTGCAAGGCAACCAGCGCAAACGCTTGCCATTGAAGAAGATCCGTTACTCTCAAGAATATCTGAAACAACTCTTATTGCGTAAGGATTTTCCTCTCCTGTTGGAATCATTGGCTTAAGTGCGCGCATTGCAAGGTTACCGTGGCCAACCTCTCTGCGTGATGTTCCTCTTGAGGCTCTTGCCTCTCCGGTTGCAAATGAAGGGAAGTTGTAATGGAGAACGAAAGGCTCTGTAGACTGAATGAGCACCTCGTCCATCTCCTTCATATCCAGCTTGGTACCCAGAGTTACGGTAGCAAGTGACTGAGTCTCTCCTCTTGTAAATATTGCACTTCCGTGAGCGCAAGGGAGATAATCTACCTCACACCAGATTGGGCGTACCTCTGTGGTCTTTCTTCCGTCCAGACGGCGGCCCTCATTGATGATAAGGTCTCTCATTGCCTTCTTCTCAACTGCAGAGTAATATCTGTTTACCATTGCAGTCTTCTCCTCTCTCTCCTCCTCAGGAATGGTCTGCATAAACTCCTCTTTCAGAGCCTCAAAGGCTTCTGTACGCTCCTGCTTTGGAAGAGCACTCTTTGCTATCTCATAGCAACGGTCATAGCAGAACTTAGCGCATGCCTCTCTAATTGCCTCATCATTAACCTCGTGGCAATAAGTTCTCTTCTCTCTCTTACCAACTGCGTCTGTAAGTTCCTCAAGAACTGCACAGTGCTTCTTAATCTCCTGGTGAGCAAACATAATGGCGCCGAGCATAACCTCCTCGCTAACCTCCTTCATCTCACCCTCAACCATCATAATGTTCTTTGCTGTAGCACCTACCATCAGTTCAAGGTCTGCATTCTCCAAAGCCTTGAAACCAGGGTTGATGCAATACTCACCGTTGATTCTTGCAACTCTGACCTCAGAGATAGGTCCGTTGAAAGGAATGTCTGAAACTGCAAGAGCAGCGGCTGCTGCCAATCCTGCAAGTGCATCCGGCTGAGTATCAGCCTCTGCAGATATAAGATTAACCGTTACAAATACGGCTGCGTGGAAATCTTCCGGGAAGAGAGGTCTCAGAGCACGGTCAATAAGACGTGCAATAAGAATCTCATAATCACTGGCCTTACCCTCTCTCTTCATAAATCCGCCAGGGAAACGGCCGGCTGCATAAAACTTCTCTTTGTAATCTACCTGAAGAGGGAGAAAATCAACATCCTCTTCTGCTTCCTTAGCGCAAGTAACCGTGGCAAGAAGCATAGTGCCACCCATCTTTACAACGGCCGAGCCATCTGCCTGCTTGGCCAATTTTCCAGTCTCAATTTCAATTGTTCTTCCGTCTGCGAGCTGGATAGTTTTCTTAATAATATTCATAATCTCGTCTAAATGTTCTCTTTACCAGATGTTTAAAGGTCTGCCGCTCATAAGCTGTTCAACCTGATGGCGAACATCTCCGAGTACCTTCTCATCTGAGATGTTGTTGAGCACCTTGTCTATCAAATTGACAACCAACTTGATATCGTTCTCCTTAAGACCTCTTGTAGTAACAGCAGGAGTACCTACTCTTATACCTGAAGTCTGGAACGGTGAGCGGGTATCAAACGGTACCATGTTCTTATTGACAGTTATATCTGCCTGAACCAGAGTATTCTCCACTACCTTACCGGTAAGATCAGGGAACTTGGTTCTAAGGTCTATCAACATCATGTGGTTATCTGTTCCGCCGCTTACAACCTTGTAACCTTTTGCCATGAACTCCTCTGCCATAACTACAGCATTACGGTGTACCTGCTCAACGTAAGTCTTGAACTCAGGCTGCAGTGCCTCAAAGAATGCAACAGCCTTTGCTGCAATACAGTGCTCAAGCGGACCGCCCTGAATACCAGGGAATACGGATGAGTTCAGAATGGCGCTCATCATCTTAACCTCTCCCTTTGGAGTCTTAATTCCCCAAGGATTTTCAAAGTCCTTACCAACGAGGATGATACCTCCGCGAGGACCTCTCAGTGTCTTGTGAGTTGTGGAAGTTACTATGTGAGCATATTTAACAGGGTTCTTCAAAAGACCCTTTGCAATCAGTCCTGCAGGGTGAGCCATATCTACCCAGAGAATAGCTCCAACCTTATCTGCAATAGCTCTCATTCTCTCCCAGTCCCACTCTCTTGAATATGCTGATGCTCCGCCTATTATAAGCTTTGGCTTATTCTCCAGAGCCTTCTTCTCCATATCGTCATAATCTATGAGACCGGTCTCTTTATCCAAACCGTATGCTACGGCGTTGTACATCTTACCGGATACGTTTACAGGGGAACCGTGAGTGAGGTGACCACCCATATCCAGGTTAAGACCCATAAAGGTATCTCCAGGATTGATGCAAGCCATCATTACTGCCATGTTTGCCTGTGCACCTGAGTGAGGCTGTACGTTTGCGTACTCTGCGTCAAAAAGCTGGCAGATACGGTCTATTGCAACCTGCTCAATCTTGTCAACCTCCTGGCAGCCACCGTAATACCTGTGGCCGGGATAGCCCTCTGCATACTTGTTTGTGCAGACGCTTCCCAGTGCGGACAGAACCTGATTGCTTACAAAGTTCTCAGAAGCAATAAGTTCTACACCTCTGCTCTGACGGTTTTCTTCTCTTTTTATGAGTTCGGATATCTCGAGATCTTGTTTCATATATTTAAATATTTATCATTTTTAATTTTTAAACTAAACAAAGTGAGCAAATATAGTAATTTAATTACCTTTACGGAAAATAAATTGTTATGAATAGAAAACTTCTGAACAGCGAACTGGGGAGACTGACCGTTGAGGAATTCTCCAAGAGCCGGAAGATTCCCGTTACGGTTGTCCTGGACAACGTTCGCAGCCAGTTTAACATAGGCTCCGTATTCCGCAGCAGTGACGCTTTTGCGGTAGAGAGGGTGATTCTGTGCGGTATCTCAGCCACCCCTCCGAGCGCGGAGATTCACAAATCAGCCCTGGGAGCTGAGCTCTCAATGCAGTGGAAGCACTATGATGAGAGCAAAGAAGCCATCGCGGAGCTTAAAAAAGAGGGTTACACCATAGTGAGCGTTGAGCAGACGGAGAATTCCGTTACACTTTCCGAGTTCACTCCAAAAGAGGGAGAGAGGTATGCCTTTGTTTTTGGGAATGAGGTGCACGGGGTTCAGCAGGAGGTTGTGGATATGAGTGACCTCTCAATTGAGGTTCCGCAGTTTGGAACAAAGCACTCTCTGAACGTCTCCGTATGTGTGGGAGTTGTACTTTGGGAGGTTGTTCGCAAACTCAAAATTGTTTAAATTTGTAGAAGAATCATCACAAAACAGCATAACTATGAGACTAGAAGGAAGAAGAACCAGTTCCAACGTGGATGACCGCAGAGGTATGTCTACCGGACAGAAAGCCGGAATGGGACTTGGAGGACTTATAATCATTGGTCTGATTACCTGGATTTTAGGCGGTAACCCACTTAGCGTTCTGCAGGAGGCCGGCAGTGAGGGCGGACTGCTCAGCGGCGGAACCCAGACTGCACAGAACTACACCCCAACCGCTGAAGAAGAGGAACTTGCAGAGTTCTCAAAGAAGATTCTTGCAAGTACTGAGGATGTGTGGAAAGAGATTTTCAGGGATCAGGTTGGTGCGGAGTACGAGCCTCCTAAGATGGTTCTCTTCACTAACTCAGTTCAGACGGGTTGCGGCGGTGCAACAAGTTCAGTTGGACCGTTCTATTGCTCTGCAGATAAGGCACTTTACATAGACCTCTCCTTCTTCAGTTCTATGAAGCAGCAATTGGGTGCAGACGGAGAGTTTGCCTACGCTTACGTTATTGCTCACGAGGTTGGACACCACGTAGAGAACCTTCTCGGCGTGCTGGGTCAGGTGCATCAGAAGATGCAGCAGGCAGACAAAACTACCGCCAACAAGTGGAGCGTAAGGCTTGAACTTCAGGCAGATTTCCTTGCCGGAGTTTGGGGACATCATGAGAATAAAATGTTCAACTCCATAGACGAGCAGGATATTCAAAACGCCATCAACTGTTCAAAGGTGATTGGAGATGACTACCTCCAGAAGAAGGCTCAGGGCTACACGGTTCCGGATGCCTTCACCCACGGAACATCCGCTCAGAGAGAGAGATGGCTCAAGAAGGGACTCCGCACCGGAGACCTCCGCCAGGGAGACACCTACTCCGTAAGTGAGAGCCAGTTGTAAACGGAATAATCAAATAAAGATGAAAAGAAGTATCACACTCTCAGCGATAGCTGTAGTCATTCTGCTGGTATTCAGCACCTCACAGGCTTCTGCACAGAGCCTCGGCAACACCATCTCCGGCATAGCCAACTTTGTTGCGGGCAAGATAAAGGTAACACAGGCACAGATTGTGGGAACCTGGAAATACTCCTCTCCGGGCTGCGCCTTTACCAGCGAAAGTTTCTTTGCAGAGGCGGGAGGAAGTGTTGCTGCAGCGGAGGTAAAAGACAAATTAAAAGAGTATTACGCTATGGT
The DNA here is from genome assembly GCA_946187365.1 of uncultured Bacteroidales bacterium. GTDB lineage: Bacteria > Bacteroidota > Bacteroidia > Bacteroidales > UBA932 > Egerieousia. Next base: position 1,211 of record CAMHRD010000044.1, on the reverse strand, counting down.
GGGAGTAAACTCTTCCAACACCACCTTCACCTTTACCGCAGACAATAAGTTTAAAGCAACCATTGACGGTTTACCTTGGAGCGGTACATACAGATATGATCCAAAAACGGGTGCTATCAAGTTAAAAAGTCTTCTGATGACAAGTACCGCCTACATTACCCGTACTACCAAAGGCATCAGTTTAAACTTTGAATCCCAGAAACTTCTGACCATCCTTCAATCTGCCGCCGCACTCTCCGGTGATTCTAACATTCAGACCTTAGGTAAACTAAGCAAAAACTACAAAGGCCTTAGAATAGGTTTTGAATTGACAAAATAGTTATCGTCTACTCCTGAAACTCTGGAATAGGATTCAGAATTATACCTCTATTACGAAATTCTCTGAGATTGTGCACTTTAGTCAAAGTAATGTTTTGAGGAACAGAAAAGGTATCATACATAATGTGTATCTCCTCTGCCGTCATAGGATCATCTTCTTCTATTACAATAATAACTTCCCCCTCAGGCTCCTCTAATGTCCAAGATAACTGTTCGTTTCCTTGTTCTGCAGAAAGTAGAGTCAATGTAAGGACCCCGTCTGTATACCTTGAATGATCATCAAAACTTATATCGGCTCCTATTTGCCCCATATCGTTTCTCATGACGCCATCAAGAGCTAATGTATAGTTTCTATTTCTATTAATCTCAAAATCTCTACATGTTATAAAGAATAAGTAGGGATCCAACTCTGAAAGATTGTCACTTACAACCTCTCCGTTATTTATGTACAAATATGAACCTATATAGCCATATGGACAAGAAGTTAGATCTTGTCCCTCTGACCGTTTTAAGGCTTTTAATTTTACAATCAACAACTCATCATTCTCCGGATTCTCATACTTCCAATATCCCTGAAGAATAAGACCACTCTCCTTTGGATTCATCTGATTTAGGTTCTGGCCAGTAGCCTCCGTACAGAATGCTATTATACAAATAGAAACAAAAAGAATCGTCCGTTTCATATCTAATCCGGCAAAAGCATCTCAATTTGCCTTGGGAATGGAGGTAAAAAGATTCCGTAACTCTCAAACTCGGTCAAATCATATAATTTTGTAAAAACCAAACTTGTAGGAACCGAAAAAGAAAAGTATTCATCCACATCCACACCGTCTGGGTAATAACCTCCTTCATCCACCTCCAATGACCAACTTATTCTCTCCTGACCGGTTTGG
>CAMHRD010000043.1 GCA_946187365.1 uncultured Bacteroidales bacterium | reverse complement strand
TGGGTCATTGTATTCAGATCCTTTGAGTCTTGAAGATGTGAAATAATCTTTGCAATCTACGTCAGAGAAATCTCCAAACTCAATGCCCTTTACCCCGGGAACGGAGAATGCCAACTGTGAAATCTGAGACTCCAGAGAGGAGAAGAAAGGTTCTCCCACACCCACCTTAACTCCTTCAGCCACACATCTTATCACGCCTCCCAAAGAATCTCCCTCACTCTTCGCCTCTGCCAGTATCTTTGGCCAGAGAGCCGGATTTTTTTCACCTCCTATCTCCTCGATGGTAGCCGTAACTGATATCTTTTCTCCCTTTGCCGCCAGTACCTTTTTTGCCACCACTCCTGCTGCAACAAGTGCCACCGTCATTCTTCCGGATGACTGCCCGCCGCCCTGTATGTTACTGAGTTCTTTATATTTGCAGAGCTTCACAAAGTCTGCATGAGAGGGCCTCGGAGTAGTGATGAACTGAGAGTAATCTTTGCCCTGAAAGTTTTTGTTTTCAAATGAGATAGTAATGGGGGAGCCGTCTGTCTTTCCGTTTGAAACTCCCGTTGTGATATGAGGAATATCCTCCTCTTTTCTTGGAGTTGTGCCAAAGAGCAGAGAGGAATCGTCTCCGTTTTTTCTTCTTAAAAGATCTTCCTTAAAGTCCTCCTCACAGATATCCACCCCCGCTGCGGAACAATCTACAATTACTCCAACCTCCTTTGCATGTGATGCTCCGAATATGCTGATTTTGAAATTGTTGCCGTAGGTATTCATACTATTCCGTTATTTGAAGTCTCTCCATAAAGGTAGGGAAAGATTTATCTATACATTTCAAATTGTCTATCATAATCTTGCTTGGCGTGTTGTTAAAGAGAGAGCGGAACATTCCGCAGATGACAACAGCCATTGCAATTCTGTGGTCGTTATGTGCTGAGCAGAAAATGGTTGGAAGATTCTCTCCTCCCTCTTTCTCCAGCAGTGTTTTTCCTCCCATACCGTTAATGATCATTACATCATCCTCTATCTCAATGCAGTATCCCATTCTGGAGAACTCCAGAATAATTGCCTCCGCCCTGTTGCTCTCCTTCTTTATGAGCCTGCTCACACCGTTAATCCTGCTCACTCCGTTGCAATAGACAGCAAGCGTTGCAAGTATTGGGAAGAGGTCCGGAGAGTTTGTAACATCCACATTGAAAGGCTTTAATGAGGTTGCCTTAACGGAGACGTTGTTAAGTTTGTCTGAAAAATCTCTTCTGCTGTGGAATCTGTTTTCCGCCACCTCAGCAAAATCTTCATTGCTCGTCTTTTCAAAATCTACCTCCGCACCGCAAGACTCCACAACGGAGATAATCTTCTCATCCGCCTGGTCTGACTCTATCTCCATGTTGTTGATAGTGAGCGTTTCATCCTGCTTGAAACTATTCTGTGCAAAGGTTGCAATTGCACCTGCCGCCACAAAATTTGAGGCACTGCTCCAGTCGGAATCCATAAAGAAATCTACAGGATGGTAACTCTGATTTCCCGCAATGTTGAATATAAACTTGTTCTCCTTCCTGGTTACGCCAATTTTAATTCCAAAACTGCGGAGAACGTCAATGGTAAGATCTATGAACGGAGTGCTTACCGGATTCTCCACCACCATTGTTGTATCTTGCTTAAGCAGAGGGAGAACCATCAGGAACCCGGATACCGTCTGAGAACTCTCGTTGCCTGAGATTGTGAAGTTTTTCTCAGTAATTCCGCCGCTGATTGTAATTGGCAGAAACTCCCCCTCCATCCTCGGACTCTTTGTGGCCATGCATACCGCTCCGGATTTCTTTACCGCAGCAACGGCAGAAGAGATATCTCTCTTAAGCAGAGTCTCCTCTCCCACCAGAGTAATCTTTGACGTAACGGCCGTCTTGTTTCTGATGCTTGATACATAGGCCATTATAGGCATAAGCAAACGGGTCAACAGGCCTGATTCTCCAACATCTGCAATCTGAAAATATTTCCATTTTGCAATTCCCGCACTTCTTATGATAAGCATCTTTTCACCCTTGCTGCTCTTTCCGTCTCTGCTTATCTTAATGACACAGCCGCACTTACGGGCAAACGTTACGGCAGATTTAATATCTCCGCAAGGTTCAAAATTCCTCAATATTGTCTGACCGCTTGCAATTGCAGCTGCCACTATTGCCCTCTGTGCTATGCTTTTAGAGCAAGGAATGGAGATGCTCTTTCCCTTTTTCTTGCGTGCCGTAGGAAGACTCTTCTGGCAGAAACGTGAGAAGAGTTCACTCTTTGAAGCATCCTCAACCTGAGAAAAAGCACCGCTTCCTGCTACTCCCAGTAGTTCCTTATACATCTCAGTCACAGTGTATTGCCCCGCTCCGGTAGGATTGCCCACACTGCAGTATGTAAACGGCGCTCCCATACCAATGATTGCAATTCTGGTAAAGCGTCCAATCTCTCCCATTGAGAAAGCAATAAGATGCTCCCTGTCCACACCCAAATCTGTACAATGATAGAGTGAAAGTACACGTGAAGCCTCAGATATGTTATTTGCGGTAACGGCAATCTTCACAATATCAGCCCCTTTCTTAACACACTCCGCCACTGCCTCTTTCATCTTTTCCAGAGAAGGAGTCTCAGAAAAATTGTGATATGAAAGTATAAGTTTACACCTAACTGGCTGAGGTTTCTTATCAATCTCCTCCCTGATTCTCTCAATGAATTCACGGTCTGCGCTAACGTCCACATCTACATACGCCACTCCCTTGTTGATTGCCGCAACCATCTGATTTAAAGCAATCTCTCTGCCGTATTCATCAAACCTGTATGTGAAAATCAGATTCAGATTCTGAGAGATGAGAGTCTCTATGTCCTTGAGAGTCAGCAGACAGATGTCTCCTCTTATCTCCGCAAAACTATGCTTGGAGGCAAGAGCCATGCACTCGGAAAAGTTCTTCTCCGATATGCAAGCGCAAATCTTCCTTTTTATGCTCTCCTCCATAATGCAGACTCTCAATAATTTATCTCCCTCAGCACCTTTTGCAACTCCTTCAGCTCAATATCTTTCTTAACAACTCTCCCGATAGATTTTGGCAGAATAAGGCAGATCTTCTCTCCGCTCCTCTTCTTGTCTGCCTTAATTGCAGAGAACAATTGAGTTGCGGTAACAGGGCAACTGACGGGAAGTGAGGCCATAGTAAGATCATTGCTGAGCTCCTTCACAAATTTTTCCGTGCAGAGTGAAAGTTTCTCCGCCACCTTTGCTGCTATTACCATACCCATACTCACCGCCTCCCCGTGCAGCACCCCAAATGATCCTGCACCTTTCGCTTTGTTTCCCTTTGCGCCGGCTGCTTCTATTGAATGAGCAAAGGTGTGCCCCAGATTAAGCAGCCTCCTGCTCCCTCTATCTTTCTCATCCTCAGCAACAAGCCTCATCTTCATCTCTCCGCATAGAGCAATCTCTCTTCTGAGTTCTCTCTCCTGCCATGCTACAGGCATTTTATTCTTGTAAACGGCAGCCATAGCCAGTGCCTCATAGTAACTGCCCTTGTCAAAAATCATAAAGGTTTTAAGCATCTCTGCAATTCCCTCTCTGAAAACCCGCTCATCCAAACTCCTTAAGAAGGTTGTGGTAACATAGATCCACTCCGGCTGGTTGATGGTACCTATCATATTTTTATAACCGGAGAAGTTTACGCCGTTTTTTCCGCCAATAGCAGCATCCACCTGAGCCAAAAGGGTGGTTGGAACAAATCCAAACCTCACTCCGCGCTTGTATGTGGAGGCCACAAAGCCTGTAATATCTGTAGTAACGCCGCCTCCTACTCCTATTATAAAGCAGTCTCTGTCTGCTCCAAACCCTATCAGAGCCTTATAAATGCCATATACGTACTCCAAACTCTTGTTACGCTCGTTGGCATCTATAGGTATAAAGTGAAAATTTCTGTTTTTTGGAAAGTATTCTGTTACATTCTTATCAATTATTACAAAAACACCGCTATTCTTAGGAATGTATTTTGCTAAATAATTGATATTCTTATGATTATAGAATTTCATTTTAGTGCTATTTGTAATAATTAGCACAAATATAAGAAAATTAACCCTTAGATTGTGTTGTTTTTGTTAAGGTTTTACTTTTTAAGTAACATTTTTTAGTAACAATTTGCAAAATCTAATATCCGAATATACTTTTGCACCCGGAAAGAGAACCGGAGAATACGTGTCGGAGTCCTTTCCGCTGACAAATGAAAAAGTTGAATAGACATTACAGCCACAATAACTATTACTCTTGGCAGAGATGCTGAGAGCAGGTTATCGCGGCTATTTGGTTAAAGTGTAAAAGTATTTGTTAATGTCTGTCGGTTTCCTGCTTTCAAAAGAAGCGGGATTTTTTTTGTCCAAATCTCATCAATCCTTTATCTTCGCAAACAGAAATGTACCTTGTGGAGATGAAGAATTTGAAACGGCCATTGGTTATTGCAGGACCTTGCAGTGCGGAGAGCAGGGAGCAGCTGCTCTCTACCGCTGTTGCCGTTGCAGAGGCGGGAGTCAGAATCTTCCGTGCAGGGCTCTGGAAGCCAAGAACTAAACCTGGTGGTTTTGAGGGTGTTGGAGCAGTAGGCCTGGAGTGGCTCAAGGAGGTGCGGGAGCAGACCGGAATGCAAATCATCACTGAGGTTGCAACGCCCGCTCACATAGAGCAGGTGATGAAAATCAACCCAAATCTTCTCTGGATAGGGGCCCGCACAACAACAGATCCATTCGCAGTTCAAGCCATAGCAGATGCCCTCAAAGGAACCTCAATTCCAATTCTTGTAAAGAATCCTCTCAGTACAGATATTGATCTTTGGAGCGGCGCAGTTGAGCGTCTCTCAAACGCAGGTGTTGCTTCAATCGGGCTGATTCACAGAGGTTTCAGCACCTACGAGCACAAATCTTACCGCAACGCTCCGCTCTGGCATATCCCAATGGAGATGAAGAGAAGATTCCCTTCCATAACTCTGCTTTGTGACCCGAGCCACATGGGAGGAAGCCGCACCCTCATTGCTCCAATCTGCCAGCAGGCAATGGACCTGATGTATGACGGCCTTATGATAGAAACTCATATAAATCCGGAAGAGGCGTTATCAGACAAGGCTCAGCAGATTACCCCTGCGGAGTTGAAATTTATACTTCAAAATCTTATCATCAGAGAGAACTCAAAAGAGATTGAGGGAATAGGGGCTTACCGCAGCGAGATAGATGAACTTGATGACGAACTCTTAAAGGTGCTCTCCCGCAGAATGCAGATATCCAGAGAGATAGGGGAGTATAAAAAGGAGCACAAGATTCCGGTATTCCAGAATGACCGTTACAATGAGATTCTTCAAACTGCAATATCTAAGGGAAAAGAAATAGGATTGGATGAGGCGTTTGTCCGCTCAATCATTGAAGCCATCCACCAGGAATCTGTCCGCCTCCAGTTACCTTAGCCCCAGGTGGCCTTGACGTAGTCTAAGAGTTCCAGCACCTTCTGAGGATCTGTCTCCGTAACCAGTTTCATTCTGGTCTCTTTGAAGTTGAACAGAGACTTAAAGTAGCAGCTCAGATGGCGTCTCATCTCAAAGACCCCGCGCTTTTCACCCTTCACCTCTATAGACTTAAGGAAGTGTCTCTTAGCCAGTTCCACCCTGTCCGCTACGCTCATTGGCGGAAGAACCTCTCCCGTATCCAAATAGTGACGGATCTCACGGAAAATCCACGGATGGCCGTAAGTGGCTCTGCCTATCATAATTGCATCTACGCCATAGCGGTCAAACTTCTCCTTTGCGCTTTTCTCATCCACCACATCTCCGTTCCCAATAATAGGAATCTTCATCCTCGGATTCTCCTTCACTTTTCCAATCAGAGTCCAGTCCGCTTCACCCTTGTACATCTGGCAACGGGTGCGGCCGTGGATTGTAAGCGCCTGAATTCCCGCATCCTGCAACCTCTCCGCCAATTCAACTATGATTAATGAGTTTTCATCCCATCCCAGACGCGTCTTCACCGTAACCGGCAGATTGACCGCCTTAACAACCTTCTCCGTAATCTCCACCATCAAATCCGGAAAGCGCATCATTCCACTGCCGGCACCTCTCTTTGCAATCTTATTGACCGGGCAGCCAAAATTTATATCAATGAGATTGGGATGCTGCTCCTCTGCAAACTTTGCTGCCTCCACCATTGCCTCCGGAATGTGGCCGTATATCTGTATCCCGATGGGTCTCTCATACTCAAAGACCTCCATCTTCTTAAAGGACTTTTGTGCGTTGTGCACCAGCCCGTCTGAGGAGACAAACTCCGTGTACATCATATCTGCCCCGTACTCCTTGCAGATGTACCTGAAGGAGGCGTCTGTGACATCCTCCATAGGTGCCAGAAAGAGGGCCCTGTCCCTAAACTCTATCTCTCCGATCTTAAACATACATTGCAAAAGTACATAGAAGTTTGCAGATGGGGAAAAAATAGTTATATTTGCACCCCTTTTTGAAAAGAGGGCTCCGTCTGGTACGGAGAGAGTATTAATTTAAAACAACAAACAGTGGATTACAGAAGTTACAAATCGGTCTTCGTAAACGATCAGACAGCCACAAAAGAGTGGGTTGTGATTGATGCGACAGACCAGGTTTTAGGCCGTCTTGCTTCTCGCTTGGCTTTACTGCTGAGGGGCAAGAACAAAGCCAACTTCACACCTCACACAGACTGCGGTGACAATGTTATTGTCATCAACGCTGAGAAGGTGCGCCTTACGGGCAAGAAGTTGACTGACAAGGTGTACGTACGTCACACCGGTTATCCTGGCGGCCAGCGCTTTACAACTCCTAAGGAGTTACTCCAGCGCAAGCCGGTAGCAGTTATTGAGGAAGCTGTAAGAGGTATGCTTCCTAAGTCAAGACTCGGAGCTCAGATGTTCCGCAACCTGCACGTTTATGCAGGAAGTGAGCATCCTCACGAGGCACAGAAACCAAAAACAATCACTTTAAACGAAATTTAGAGCATGGAGAAAGTTAACGCCCTTGGAAGACGTAAATCAGCTGTGGCTCGCGTTTATGTGAATTCAGGTAAAGGTAACATTACAATCAACGGTAAGGAACTCAACGTATATTTTCCGGATGATTCCCTTAAGTACATTGTAATGCAGCCACTTACAGTAACCAACACTCAAGGTAACTTTGACATTGACGTTAACCTTGACGGTGGTGGCATAAAGGGACAGGCAGAGGCTCTCCGCCTTGCTATCTCTCGTGCTCTCTGCAAGATTGATGCTGAGGCTTACCGCTCTGTTCTCAAGAAGGAGGGATTCCTTTCTAGAGATGCAAGAGAGGTTGAGAGAAAGAAACCTGGCCAGCCTGGTGCACGCAGACGCTTCCAGTTCAGCAAACGTTAATATTTACGTTGGACAATCAGTGCACAGAAGAGTTGTAAAAGCTGTGGATTCAATTAGACTACTGCACTTTGCTCTTCTGCGAAAAATCTTCAGGACGGAAACTACCTGAGGATTGATGAAAAGAGGCCAAGTCACAAAAGGTGACAGGCAAAAAAGAAAAAAGAACAAGCATTAAAAATTGAAAAAATGCCAAGAACAAATTTCCAAGAATTATTAGATGCAGGTGCACACTTCGGACACTTGAAGAGGAAATGGAATCCTAAGATGGCTCCTTATATCTTTATGGAGAAGAACGGAATCCATATCATTGACCTGCACAAAACCGTGCTTATGATAGATGACGCAGCAGCAATGCTGAAGAATCTTGCACGCAGTGGCCGCAGAGTTCTCTTTGTAGCTACTAAAAAACAGGCTAAGGATATTATCGCAGAGAAAGCACAATCCGTTAATATGCCTTACGTTACAGAAAGATGGCCTGGTGGAATGCTTACTAACTTCCCTACAATCCGTAAGGCGGTTAAGAAGATGAACACCATAGATAAAATGAAGTCAGACGGTACATACGAGACTCTTGCAAAGAGAGAGAAACTCCAGGTAGACCGTCAGAGAGCAAAAT
>CAMHRD010000042.1 GCA_946187365.1 uncultured Bacteroidales bacterium | reverse complement strand
GATTCATAATTCTCTCTTTGGTCTCTGCATCTCCCTCCATATACTCCTTCTGTAACTGGTTCATATCTACATCTTTGTAGAATTCGTTCGCTACTTTATCCAAAGAATCTGACTGATTCTGAATAGGGGAGTTGCATTCAACTTTTACTTTGTCATTCTCCAAATCTGCAGGAACTGTGATGGTATAGTTTGCATTCTCAATGAAGATGTTTCTCTTAAGAGGTTTAGGATCTTCTCCCTCTTTAACTCCCAGAATGGAGAATACATCAAATGTTGCAATTTCTCCCGTAAATACTGCCTTCTTGTTCTCAACTGCAACTGTATCTGCTATAGGGTTTTCCTTAGCGTTGTTGGTGAGGATTATACTCTTGAAGCTCTCATCTTCAAGGTTTACGGTAACGGTGTAGCCCGGCTTGTTTGCGCAGGATATAGCAGCAACAGCAGCCAGAGCCATAATAAATAAATTCTTCATAATTAACGTGTTATGTGTTTTTATAATTACTTTCCGCTTTTGCGTTTGTAAATATAAAAAAATATCCCGACAGAATCCTTTTTGTTAAGAAACTGCCGGGATAAAAGTTTAGAAGTGTTAAGGATTACTCCTTAACCTCTTCTGCTTCGGCTGCCAGAGCCTCCTGAGCCTTCATCATCTTTGCGTATTCCTGTGCGCTGGTAACTACAATCTTATCGTAGTCTCTCAGGCCGGTACCCGCAGGGATGTGATGACCGCAGATAACGTTCTCTTTCAGACCCTCAAGGGTATCTGTCTTACCGTAGATGGCTGCCTCTGAGAGTACCTTGGTTGTCTCCTGGAAGGAGGCTGCACTCATGAAGCTGCTAGTCTTCAGAGCGGCTCTTGTGATACCCTGCAGTACCTGATTTGCTGTAGCAGCAACAGGTGTACGTGCCTCTACTACCTTGAGTGCCTGTCTCTTAAGGATAGAGTTCTCTTCCTTCAAACGTCTTACGGTAACAATCTGGCCTGCATGCAGGTTCTTGGAATCTCCTGCATCTGTAACAACCATCTTGTCCCAAAGATTATCGTTCTCTTTGAAGAACTCCTGGCGGTCTACCAACTGCTCCGGGAGGAAGCGGGTATCACCCGGATCAACCACTTCAACCTTGCGCATCATCTGACGCACAATGACTTCAAAGTGTTTGTCATTAATCTTCACACCTTGCATTCTGTAGACTGCCTGAACCTCGTTGACTATATACTCCTGAACCTTTGTAGGACCGAGTATTGCAAGAATGTCTGCAGGAGCAACTGAACCGTCTGAGAGTGGGTCACCCGCTCTTACGTAGTCATTCTCCTGAACCAGAATCTGCTTGGTAAGAGGAACAAGGTAATGTCTCTCCTCGTCTGATTTTCTGGCCTTTATGATAATCTCACGATTACCTCTCTTAATCTTGCCCATCTGAACGTCACCGTTAATCTCTGCAACGATTGCAGGATTAGACGGGTTACGAGCCTCAAAGAGCTCTGTAACTCTTGGAAGACCTCCGGTGATATCTCCGGCCTTTGAAGTAGCGGCTCTTGGAATCTTCACCAGAATATCTCCGGCCTTAACCTCCTGACCGTCAACCACCATGATGTGGGCGCCAAGCGGCAGGTTGTAGCTCTTAAGTTCGTTGCCCTTAGAGTCTACAATCTTAATTACAGGGTTCTTGTTCTTATCCTTAGAGTCTATGACAACTCTGTCTACGTGGTTGGAGAAGTCATCAAGCTGTTCAGTCTTGAATGTCTCACCCTCAACCAGCTGGTCGTAAGCAATCTTACCGTCCAAGTCTGCAAGAGTAAGTGCGTTGTAAGCATCCCACTCGCAGATCTTGTCACCCTTAGTTACGAGTTCGTTGTTCTTCTTGTAAAGAATTGAACCGTAAGGGATTCTGTACTCACTCATTGCAATACCGCTCTCTGCGTTTACAATTCTGAGTTCAGTACCGCGGCCAATAACTATTGTCTGCTTTACGCCGTCTTCTCCAATCTTATCAAGAGTCCTAAGCTCTTCAAACTCAAGACGTCCGTCATACTTGGAGACAATTTCATTCTCAGCAACGGAAGCACTTGCAGTACCTCCCACGTGGAATGTTCTCAGAGTCAGCTGTGTACCTGGCTCACCGATAGACTGTGCCGCAATGACACCTACAACCTCTCCCTTCTCAACCATCTTGTTGCGTGCAAGGTTACGTCCGTAACACTTAGCGCAGACGCCTCTCTTGCTCTCGCAAGTGAGCACGCTCCTGATTTCAACGGCCTCAATAGGAAGTGACTGAATCTTTGCAGCAATCTCCTCTGTGATCTCTTCACCGGCACCGATGATGAGTTCACCGTTTGTTGGATCGTAAATCTCGTGAACTGTAGTACGTCCGAGGATACGGTCATAAAGTGTCTCAACAACGTCATCCTTGTTCTTGATTTCTGTTGCAACAAGACCTCTGAGAGTTCCGCAATCCTCCTCTGTAACTATCACATCATGAGATACATCCACAAGTCTTCTTGTAAGGTAACCTGCATCCGCAGTCTTAAGTGCGGTATCTGCAAGACCCTTACGTGCACCGTGGGTAGAGATAAAGTACTCAAGGACAGAAAGTCCCTCCTTAAAGTTTGCAAGGATTGGGTTCTCAATAATCTCATTACCTCCGGTAGCACCAGATTTCTGAGGCTTTGCCATCAAACCTCTCATACCGCAAAGCTGACGGATCTGCTCTTTAGATCCACGGGCTCCGGAATCCAACATCATCCATACAGGGTTGAATCCTTCATTGTCCGCAGAGATCTCTTTTACCACAACTTTGGAGAGTGAGTTGTTTACGTTTGTCCAGATATCAATAATCTGGTTGTAACGCTCGTTGTTGGTAATCAGACCGTTGTCAAAGTTGAACTTGACTTCGTCCGCTTTCTTGTAACCCTCCGCAATAAGTTTCTCCTTATCCTTAGGAACAATAACGTTTCCGAGGTTGAAGGAAAGACCTCCGCGGAATGCCATGTAGTATCCGAGGTTCTTAATATCGTCCAGGAACTGAGTAGTTCTCATCACTCCGCAAGTCTTAATAACAAGTGAGATGATATCTCTAAGAGTCTTCTTGTTAATAAGCTCGTTCAGATAACCTACCTCCTTAGGAACCACCTGGTTAAAGATGATTCTTCCGGTTGTTGTCTCCACAAGCTGATAGCCCTGTGAAGGGTCTGTCATAACCTTAGGAAGACGTACGGTAATCTTTGAGTGAATATCCAGACGCTGCTCGTTGTAAGCAATGATAACCTCCTCAGGAGAGTAGAATCTTCCGCCCTCTCCCTTCATGCCTGCTCTCTCCTTTGTAATATAGTAGAGACCAAGCACCATATCCTGTGAAGGAACGGTGATAGGGGCGCCGTTTGCAGGGTTCAGAATGTTGTGAGAACCAAGCATAAGCAGCTGAGCCTCAAGGACTGCAGCGTTGCCAAGAGGGAGGTGAACTGCCATCTGGTCACCGTCAAAGTCTGCGTTGAATGCAGTACATGCAAGCGGATGAAGCTGAATGGCCTTACCCTCAATGAGTTTAGGCTGGAAAGCCTGAATACCGAGTCTGTGAAGAGTAGGAGCACGGTTCAGAAGAACAGGGTGTCCCTTCATCACATTCTCAAGAATATCCCATATTACTGAATCTTTTCTGTCTACCATCTTCTTTGCACTCTTGACGGTCTTTACGACGCCTCTCTCCAGCAATTTACGGATGATAAACGGTTTGTAAAGCTCTGCAGCAATGAACTTTGGAAGTCCGCACTCGTGCATCTTCAGTTCCGGTCCTACGACAATAACCGAACGTGCAGAGTAGTCAACTCTCTTACCGAGCAAATTCTGACGGAATCTGCCCTGCTTTCCTTTGAGGGAATCTGAGAGAGACTTGAGAGCTCTGTTAGACTCTGATTTAATGGTATTTGATTTCTTTGAATTATCAAACAGAGAATCAACTGCCTCCTGCAGCATACGCTTCTCGTTTCTTAAGATAACCTCAGGAGCTTTAATCTCAATGAGTTTCTTAAGACGGTTGTTACGTATGATAACTCTTCTGTAGAGGTCATTGAGGTCTGATGTTGCAAACCTACCTCCGTCCAGTGGAACGAGCGGTCTCAGATCCGGTGGGATAACCGGTATCACCTTCATAATCATCCACTCTGGGCGGTTGATATCTTTGGAATCTCTGAAGGCCTCAATAATGCTGAGTCTCTTAAGAGAGTCTGCTTTTCTCTGCTGGCTCGTCTCTGTCTCAAGTGAGTGACGGAGAGAGTAGGAGAGCTGGTCCAAATCTATCTTTGCCAGGAGTTTATAGATTGCACCTGCGCCCATCTCCGCAATGAACTTGTTAGGATCATCATCCGGAAGAAGAGAGTTCTCTTTTGGAAGAGTCTCTGTAAGAGCAAGATACTCGTCCTCGCTGAGGAGATCCAACTCCTTTACTCCCTTTTCTGCAGCAACACCCGGCTGAATAACAACGTATCTCTCATAGTAGATGATTGAATCCAACTGTTTGCTCTTGATTCCCAAAACAGAACCAATCTTGTTAGGAGTAGAACGGAAGTACCAGATGTGAGCTACAGGAACGGTGAGGGAGATGTGTCCCATTCTCTCTCTACGAACCTTCTTCTCAGTTACTTCCACGCCGCAACGATCACAGACAATGCCACGGTAACGGATTCTCTTATACTTACCGCAAGAGCACTCGTAATCCTTTGTAGGACCGAATATTCTCTCACAGAAGAGACCGTCTCTTTCCGGCTTGTAAGTACGGTAGTTGACTGTTTCCGGCTTAAGCACTTCACCGTGAGACCTCTCCAGAATCTCCTCCGGAGAGGCAAGACCTATGGTAATCTTGCTGAAATTACTCTTTACTTTTGTATCTTTCTTTAAAGGCATAATCTTACAATTTTTCCGTTAATCTAAGTGAATGCTAAGTCCCAGTCCTCTAAGCTCGTGCAGCAGCACGTTCAAAGATTCCGGAATATTAGGAGCAGGCATTGGCTCGCCCTTTACGATAGCCTCGTAAGCGCGGCTTCTGCCGGTGATATCATCTGACTTGATGGTAAGAATCTCCTGGAGGATGTTTGCTGCACCGAATGCCTCAAGTGCCCAAACCTCCATCTCTCCGAATCTCTGTCCACCAAGCTGTGCCTTACCTCCCAGAGGCTGCTGAGTGATAAGTGAATAAGGACCTGTAGAACGGGCATGCATCTTATCCTCTACCATGTGGTCAAGTTTAATCATGTAGATAACTCCCACTGTAGCAGGCTGGTCAAACAGCTCGCCGGTACCGCCGTCTCTCAGGCGTGTGGTTCCGTATCTTGGAAGACCCGCCTTGTCTGTGTACTCGCAGATGTTCTCCAGTGACGCACCGTCAAAGATAGGGGTTGCGAACTTGACGCCCAGCTCTTTACCTGCCCAACCGAGCACGGTCTCATAGATCTGACCCAGGTTCATACGAGAAGGCACACCCAGAGGGTTGAGCACTATATCCATAATGCTTCCGTCCTCCATAAACGGCATATCCTCATCGCTGACTATCTTGGCAACAATACCCTTGTTACCGTGACGTCCTGCAACCTTATCACCAACCATTATCTTTCTCTTCTTGGCAATGTAAACCTTAGCCATCTGCATAACACCGTTAGGAAGTTCGTCTCCCTGCTGGATGTCAAACTGACGTCTCTTATACTTGGCTGTAATTTCCTTGAATTCAGTAAGATAATTGTTAATCAAAGCCTTCACCATATCATTGGTGTGCTTGTCTGTAGTCCACTTGGAAGGATTGATCATCTCATAGTTGTCTATGCTCATCAGAACATCCTTCTTAAAGGTGTTACCCTTTGCAATATAGACAGTTCCAAAGATATCTGTAACTCCCTGAGATGTCTTCTTACCAAGAAGCGTCATCATCTTGTCCATAAAGATGGCCTTAAGATCTGCGCACTTCTTCTGGTAATCTTCCTCTGCCTTTGCAGCCTCGGCCTTAACCTTAGCCTTAAAGTTCTTTCTCTCCTTGTCTGTCATCTTACCCTGTCCTGCCTTGCAGAAGAGGCGTTTACCAATGACAGTACCTGTAAGAGAAGCGGAAGCCTTGAGTGATGCATCCTTAACATCTCCGGCTTTGTCTCCGAAGATTGCTCTGAGGAGTTTCTCCTCCGGTGAAGGATCTGTCTCTCCCTTAGGAGTGATCTTACCGATGAGGATATCGCCCGGCTGAACGGTAGCTCCTACGCGGATTATTCCGTTCTCATCCAGGTTCTTAGTGGCCTCCTCACTTACGTTAGGAATATCCTTTGTAAGTTCCTCAGGACCTCTCTTGGTATCTCTAACCTCAAGCAGATACTCATCTACGTGAACGGAAGTAAGGATATCCTCTCTTACTATCCTCTCACTCAGAACCACAGCATCCTCATAGTTGTAACCCTTCCAAGGCATGAAGGCAACCTTGAGGTTTCTGCCGAGTGCCAACTCACCGTTCTGCGATGCGTAGCCCTCTGTCATAATCATACCTTCTGCTACTCTGTCTCCCTTTCTCACGATAGGTTTCAGACGAACGGAAGTGCTCTGGTTTGTCTTTCTGTAAAGAGGTAATTTGTAGACTGTTACCTCCGGTGAGAAGCTTACGAACTTCTCATCCTCAGTACGGTCATACTTAACGTGAATCTCGTTTGCATCTACAAAGACAACCTCACCCTTACCCTCTGCAGCAATCTGAGTTCTTGAGTCTCTCATAACCGGACCCTCAAGACCTGTACCTACGATAGGTGCCTCAGGGTTGATGATAGGGATAGCCTGTCTCATCATGTTGGATCCCATCAATGCACGGTTAGCGTCATCGTGCTCAAGGAACGGAATTAAGGAAGCTGCCAATGAGGCAATCTGGTTAGGTGCAACATCTATCAAGTGTACATCCTCCTTTCCGACAACAGGGTAGTCTGCCTGCCATCTGCACTTGATACGTTCATCCAATATCTTTCCTTTGTCGTCAAGATTGACATTGGCCTGTGCAACCATCTGATTTTCTTCCTCTTCTGCGCTCATGTAGATGAATCCCTCATCTGAAAGATCAACTACTCCGTTCTCAACTTTTCTATATGGGGTCTCAATGAAACCGAGGTTGTTAATTCTTGCGTAAACACACAAAGATGAGATAAGTCCGATGTTCGGTCCCTCAGGTGTCTCAATAGGGCAGAGACGGCCGTAGTGGGTGTAGTGAACGTCACGTACCTCAAATCCTGCTCTGTCTCGGCTAAGACCTCCAGGTCCCAATGCAGACAGTCTTCTCTTGTGAGTCATCTCTGCAAGAGGGTTGGTCTGATCCATAAACTGGGAGAGCTGACTGGTGCCAAAGAATGAGTTGATTACAGAAGAGAGGGTCTTGGAGTTGATGAGTTCGTTAGGGGTGAATACCTCATTGTCTCTAACGTTCATCTTCTCACGGATGGTTCTTGCCATACGTGCAAGACCTACGCTGAACTGGTTTGCAAGCTGCTCGCCAACAGTACGTATTCTTCTGTTGCTGAGGTGGTCAATATCATCCACCGTAGCCTTTGAGTTGATCAGCTCAATCAAATAACGGATAATCTCAATGATATCCTGCTTTGTAAGAACTCTGGTGTCCGGTGAGGTGTTGAGATTCAGCTTCTTGTTGAGACGGTAACGTCCAACCTCTCCAAGATCGTATCTCTTGTCTGAGAAGAAGAGTTTCTCAATAACATCCTTTGCGGTAGCCTCATCAGGCGGTTCAGAATTTCTTAACTGACGATATGTGTAGAAGATTGCATCTTTCTGAGTATTACATACATCCTTCTGGAGGGTGTTGTAGATAATCTCGTACTCGGTAGATTTAACATCTTCAGTATGAAGCAGAATGTAATCCGCTCCGCTCTCAAGAACTTTGTCTATAAGTTCCTCAGTCAGAACGGTTTCTCTCTCAATAGCAATCTCGGCTCTCTCAATGTACATCACCTCTCCGGTGTCCTCATCTACGAAGTCCTCGTTCCAG
>CAMHRD010000041.1 GCA_946187365.1 uncultured Bacteroidales bacterium | reverse complement strand
TTCATCTGTGAGTGCTCCGGGTATAAGCCTTACGAGTGTATCTGTTATTGCAGCGGCGGCAATCTCTCCTCCGCTGAGTACATAGTTGCCTATAGATATCTCTTTGGTTATAAGGTGCTCACGGATGCGGTGATCTATCCCTTTGTAGTGGCCGCAAAGGAGTATGAGGTTCTTTTTCAGTGAGAGGGTGTTGGCCATGGGCTGGTCAAACTGTTCCCCATCGGGAGAAAGGAAGATTACTTCATCATATTTGCGCTGCCGGGTGAGGGCTGTAATTGCCTTGTAGATAGGCTCTACCATCAATACCATGCCTGCACTTCCGCCGTAACTGTAATCATCTATCTTACGGTATTTGCCTGTGGAATAATCTCTTATATCGTGAACTTCTATGTAAACCAAGCCTTTGTCTCTGGCTCTTTTTACAATGGAGTGATTGAGCGGACTTTCCAGCAGCTGTGGTACTCCGCTTATGATGTCTATTCTGAGAGAGCCTCTCTTTCTGATGTATTTGCCGTTTGCCATATAGGCAAAGATAACGCTTTTGTGGCACTATCTATCGCTTTTTTAGTTATATTTGCCTCCACGCAATTTTTAAGTACATATTAAAACAATTCTAATGGAAGAAAAGACTACCGCTTTAAATGCGATTGCTGAGCAGGCTGAGCAGGCTGAACCTAAGGCAGATGTGCAGGAACAGGGTGAAGCAGTTCAGAATGAGGATCAGGCGCAGGAGATTCTAGATGAAAAGACAGATTTGTCTGAAAAATCTCTAAATGAGATACTCTCGTTATTTGAAAAGATGATTGAAAACGGAGACCAGCAGACTCTTTACAAGTTTGCGGAACCTATCAAAGCCGCTTTCTATAAGGTGCTTAGGAGGGAAAAGATTGCTTCCGGTGCTTTTGTAGAAGTTGGACAGCCTCAAACTGAGCCCAATCCGTTTGAGGATGTGGAGAAGGCCTTCAAGGATCTGTATGCACGCTACAAGGTTTCCCGCTCTAACTTCAATCAGGAGATGCAGACAAAGAAGGAGGAGAATCTTACTCAGAAGCTGGCCATCATTGAGGCTATAAACAAGCTTTTGGAGAAGGCGGAGGATATGAACCATACTCTCCCTACTTTCAGAGAGTTACAGGCTAAGTGGAAATCTATTGGAAGTGTTCCTCAGGATAAGGCTCGCCAGGTGTGGGATCAGTATAACCACACTATGGAGAAGTTCTATGACTTCTTAAAGATTAACAAAGACTTTAGAGATCTGGACTTTAAGAAGAACTATGAGGCTAAGGTTGAGCTTTGTGAAAAGGCAGAGAAACTGGTTGATTGGGGAGATGCCGTTAAGGCCTTTAACGAGCTTCAGAAACTCCATGAGGAGTGGAAGGAGCTGGGTCCGGTATCTAAGGAGAAGAGAGAGGAGATATGGATGAGATTTAAGGAGGCTACCTCAAAAATCAATAAGAGACATCAGGAGTTCTTCTCAAACATTAAGGATGAGCATAAGAACAATCTGAAGGCTAAAAACGAGCTTTGCGGCCTTGCGCAGGAGCTGGTTGCCAATTTGGAGAATATTGATCCGAACCAGTGGAACCAGCTGACTAAGAAGATGGAAGAACTGCAGCAGAAGTGGAAGAGCGTTGGTTTTGCATCTAAGAAAGACAACCAGAAGGTTTATGAAAAATTCCGCGCAATATGCGATCAGTTCTATCAGGCAAAACGCCAGTACTATTCTAGTTTTAAGGATCTTATGAAGGAGAATCTCCGCCGCAAGCAGGAACTCTGCGAGCAGGCTGAGAAGATAAAGGACAGCCAGGACTGGAAGAAGGCTACAGACCAACTTATTAATCTTCAGAACGTTTGGAAGACTATTGGTCCTGTTGCAAGAAAGCAGTCTGAGGAGGTTTGGAAGAGATTCCGTGCTGCCTGTGACGAATTCTTCACAAACAAGGCTAAACATTTTGGCACTGAGGGCGAGAAGTTTGAGGAGAACCTTAAGGCTAAAAAGGCTCTGATTGAGGAGATTATGAACTACCAGGGCCAGGGTGAGGAGGCAGATAAGGCTGCTTTGGAAGAGTTCCTCAACAAATGGAACTCAATTGGCTTTGTTCCGTTTAAGGAGAAGGAGGCTTTGCAAAAGGCTTATGATGAGGCTCTTAACAAGCACTTTGAGGCAATCAGAGATGTTGACGCAGAGAAGAAGCTGGGACGTATTCGCCGTCTGATTACAGATGCTAAGAATTCCGGAAAGGGTGACCGCGGAATAAGACTTGAGAGAGAGAAACTGCTCAACAAGTTCCATAAGCTGGAGACGGATATTGCTACACTTGAGAACAATATGGGCTTCTTTGCCAAATCTGCCAATGCAGATAAACTGATTGAGGAGATTAAGCAGAAGATTGAGGCCGGACGCCAGGAGCTTAAGTCTCTGGAGCAGAAGATTAAAATGATAGACAAAGAGTTTTAGAGATGCAGAAAAATACGGTCTTGGGATTCGTCCTTATTGGATTGATTCTCATAGGTTTCAGTTGGTATAACTCATACAATTTTAAGAAACAGGCAAGAGAGGCTTTTCTTAAGGATTCTCTTGCAAGAGTTGAGGCCCTTACAAATCCCAGAGTAGCAGACTCCTTAAGAGTTGCGGATTCAATCAGAAACGTCCGCCTGGGTATTGTTGAGGATAAGCAGATACCTGCAGATACTGCTATGGTAACTGCTGCAGCAGAGGAGATTGTAGCTGGCCCAACCTACACAGATTCACTTCTGGAGAGGTCTCAGAACATTCCGGAAGAGTTCTATGTTCTTGAAAACAACAAACTTAAGTTAGAGTTTACTACAAAGGGAGCACAGATCAGAAGCGCTCTGGTTAAGGATTATTTCACTTACGACAGTGCAGCCCTCTATCTGGTTAAGGAGAACTACTCCAAGATGGCTCTCTCCTTCTTTACAAATCAGAAAATCAGCACATCTGCGTTTGCGTTCAACGTGGAGTCTCAGACGGACAGTTCAATCACATTCCGCCTGCCGTTCTCAGACGGCTCATCTGTAGACTTCATATACAAACTTCCTGCAGATTCCTACATGCTTGATTTCAACATTGTTACAAATGGCTTGGCTGCTAAGCTGGCAAACAACGCCACCCGTTTTGATTTAGATTGGGCATTGAGGATTTCAAGATTTGAGAAGGGATTTGACAACGAGAAGAATTACTCTACGGTAAACTATAAGTACCCTGAAGACAAGTCTGTTGAGGACTTGGGAATGCGTAAGGGCGAGAGCGAGAAGAAGATAACTACCCGCCTCTCCTGGTTTGCTTTCCACCAGCAGTTCTTTTCCGCAATACTTAAGTCTGATGACAACTTTACCAGCGGTTCACTTGCATACAAGTTCCTTGAGCCTGACAATGAGGAGAAAGCGCTCTTTGACTGCGCTGCAAACATGCAGATGGATTACGGCAGGGGCGAGGATGTAAACATACCTCTCCACTTCTACTTTGGTCCTAACCTCTACAAGGAACTCAAGAGCTATGACAGTGGTTTTGAGAAGATTATCCCGATGGGTAAGCACATCATAGGATGGATTAACCGTGTGATAATCATCAACACCTTTGATTTCTTGCGCCGCTTCATCTCCAACTACGGTATTATCATTCTGATAATGACCATACTGCTTAAGCTGGTGCTCACTCCTCTTACCTTCAAGTCTTACCTCTCTTCTGCAAAGATGAGGGTGTTGAAGCCTGAGATTGAGAAGATTAACAAGAAGTATCCACGCAAGGAGGATGCTATGAAGAAGCAGCAGGAGACAATGGCTCTCTACCACAAGACGGGTGTGAATATGATGGGAGGCTGTTTGCCTATGCTGCTGCAGATTCCTATCCTCTTTGCAATGTTCCGTTTCTTCCCTGTATCCTTTGAGTTGCGTCAGCATCCGTTCCTCTGGGCTCAGGATTTGAGCGGCTATGACTCCATTCTGGATCTGAACTTCAACATTCCTATGTACGGTAACCACGTGAGTCTCTTTGCAATACTGATGGCCGTATCTATGTACCTCTATTCCAAGATGAATATGAACCAGATGCCGGATACCGGTCAGATGGCGGGTATGAGGGGAATGCAGCTCTACTTTATGCCAATCTTCATGCTGGTTCTCTGTAACAACTTCTCTGCAGGTTTGAGTTACTACTATATGCTCTCCAACTTTATCTCAATAGGGCAGAACTGGGTGATCCGCAAGTACTTTGTAGATGAGGAGAAACTCTATCAGCAGCTCAAGTCAAAGGCAGAGTCTGCAAAACCTAGGAAGAAATCTAAGTGGAGAGAGAGAATGGATCAGATGATTAAGGAGCAGGAGAGACTCCAAAGGGAAAGACAAAATAAAAGATAATGGATATTAAGGAAAACATACATCAGATAAGGAAGGAACTCCCTTCAGGCGTGAGACTTGCAGCGGTATCAAAGTTCCAGAGCAATGAGAAGATAATGGAGGCGTACGAGGCCGGCCAGAGAATATTTGCGGAGAACCGTCCGCAGGAGTTTGAGCAGAAAGTGAAATCTCTTCCGGAAGATATTCAGTGGCATTTTGTAGGTCATCTGCAGAGCAACAAGATAAAGATGGTTGCTCCGTATGCAGCTCTTATCCACTCAGTTGATACTGAGAAACTTCTCTATGAGCTGGAGGATTATGCGGGCAAAAACGGCCTCCATCTGAAGGTTCTTTTGGAGATGTTCATTGCAAAGGAGGAGACCAAGCAGGGGTTCTCATTCAAAGAGGTTGAGGATCTTTTAGAGAGACTCAGGGAGAATCCTCTTAAGAACGTAACCATCTGCGGATTAATGGGTATGGCTACCCTTACGGACGATACCGTGGAGATTACAAAAGAGTTTGCGCTCCTCTACAGTTTCTTTGCAAGGATGAAGCAGCGCCATCTTGAGATGACTGAGTTTAAGGAACTTTCAATGGGAATGAGTGAGGATTACAAGATAGCAATCCTCCAGGGCAGCACCATTATTCGTCTGGGTTCCAAGATATTCGGACCTAGAGAGTATTAAATCTCTACGTCACACTCAAAGACGAGAGTTGCCGGACCGGTAAGGTAAACCTCCGTAAACTCCTTCTTCTTAGAAACAACGGCCTCAACGCTTAGGTTTCCGCCTCTGGCTTTGAGGTTGTATTTTATTTTGTCTCCCTTAACAGCGGCAGGCTTTACTCCTGCAATGCAGGCCACTATGGCAGAGGCGGTTGCACCGGTTCCGCAGACAAAGGTTTCTGCCTCCACGCCTCTCTCGTAGGTGCGTATTTTCAGATGGTTATCTTCAACCTCAATAAAGTTGACGTTGGTTCCTCCCTCAAAGTAGTATCTCCAATATTTGCCTTTGGTATCTACCGGATAGTTGTCCAGATCCTTTACAAACTCCACGTAGTGAGGAGAACCGGTATCCAAAAAGTAAGACTTCTTTCCAATCTTCTTGTACTCGGAAACGTCTTTCATCTTGAGCTTTACAATGCGGGCGTTATCTTTTCTCTTAAGAACCTCTGCACGGTGGTAGCCGTCAATTGCCTCAAACTCAAACTTTTTAATGCCCATCATATCTGCAAAGGCTACTATGCAGCGGCCGCCGTTTCCGCACATTGAACCCTCATTTCCGTCTGCATTGAAGTAACGCATTGAAAAGTCATATTTCTTGCTGGAACCCAGCAGCATAAGTCCGTCTGAACCAATGCCGAACCGGCGGTCACAGAGGCGGTTTATCTGCCTGGTTGTAAGTCTCAGTTTTCCTTTGCGGTTATCCAGGACAACGAAGTCATTGCCCGCTCCCTGGAATTTGTAAATGTGGAGTTTCATATCTCTATTTTGAAAGTTCATCTATCATTGCCTGTGCTACCGCCTCAGATGCGCCTCCGCCTCCAAGAAGGTTTCTTACCTCTGCATACTCTTTGAGCATCTTCTCTCTGTAAGGAGCATCGTTCAGAAGTCTTTTAACCTCATCTGATATCATCTCCGGGTTGCATTCATGCTGGAGCAACTCCTTGAATATCAGTTTATCTGCAATGAGGTTTGCTAGGCTTATGTATTTGAGTTTGACCAGTGCTTTGGCAATTATGTAGGAGAGTTCGCTGGCGTTGTAGCAGACCACCTGCGGAACGCCCACAAGGGCCGCTTCCAATGAGGCGGTACCTGAACTTATCATTGCCGCATCTGAGTGTTTCATAATGGAATAGGTCTCCCCGTAGATTATGCTCATGCAATCTTCAGAAAAGCCGTTCTTGCGTATAATCTCCTGGTAGAAAGATAGTGGGGTGGATGGAGCGGCAGCAAAGAGGAACTTGTAACCCGGGAAATACTTCATTGTCTTAAGCAGTACCGGGAGCAGATAGGAGATTTCACTCTTTCTGCTGCCGGCGAGAAGTGCCAGGTACTTATCGTTCGGATTTAAAGAGGTACCGTACTTTGAGTTCATACGGCTGCAGAAACTCTCTTTGTCCTCATTTATGTAGGGATACTGGTCTATGCTGTCCAACAGGGGATTACCCTTGTAAACGGCATCTATCTGCCACCTGTTTTTGAAGTAATCTACCTCAAACGGGAAGATGATAAAGAGTTTGTCTACAAATTTTTTGAGCCTCTTTCCGCGGCTCTCCTTCCAGGCCCAAATTTTTGGAGCAATGTAATAGAATACTTTAAACCCTTTGTTGTGAGCAAATTCCGCAATTCTGAAATTGAAGCCGGGGTAATCTATCAATACAACAACATCCGGGTTGTACTCCAAAATATCTTTTTTACAGTCCTTTAGGTTGCTGAAGATCTTCCCAAGTTTGGTTACCACCTCCACAAAACCGTTCACTGCGGTATCTTTATAGTGGTGGTAGAGTTCCCCGCCGGCCTGCTGCATCAAATCTCCGCCCCAGCATCTTATCTGACAGTTAGGGTCTTTGGCTTTGAGTCCCTTAATGAGGTTTGAACCGTGCAAATCTCCTGAGGCCTCTCCAGCAATCATGTAGTACTTCATATCTTAATCTTCCAAGCGGTTGACAATCTTTTAATTTCCTCATCGTCTGTAGTGTCCAGTCTGTGAGGTACAATGGTGATGTAACCCTCCTTAAGCAGGGTGTGATCTCCCTCCTTCTTGCTGTCCTGATCTAAGAATCTGCCGGATATCCAATAATATGGAGTGCCTTTTGGAGAGGTGTATCTTTCAAATTCATCTACCCACATTCCCTTTCCCTGACGTGCAAACTTTACTCCCTTTATATCTTTGAGAGGAATGTTAGGGAAGTTGATATTCAGATAGATACCCTCTTTTGGCGGGCACTTGAGAACGTTTTCTATAATTGAAGGGAAATACTTTTCCACTGCGGTAAAGTCTGCCTCAGGGTTATGGGTGTCCAGTGAGAGTGCTACTGAGGTAACGCCGTAAATTGTGCCCTCTGCGGTTGCTCCCAAGGTGCCTGAATAGACGGATGCGGTTGAGGCGTTGGAACCGTGATTTATACCGGAGATAAGAATATCAGGCTTGCAGTTTCTGGAGAAGACAGTGTTCATTGCCATTTTTACACAGTCTGCAGGAGTTCCGGTAAAGCTGTAGATTACAATTTTGTTTCCGTTTGCAGCAGTTTTTGTCTCCTCTTCTTTCAGGTAAAGAGGGATTTCCATTGAGAGTGCTGCGCTCTTTCCGCTTTGCGGAGTGCGTGGTGCAAAGCAAGTTACGTTACCCACGGCTGAGCATAATGTTACCAGAGTTCTGAACCCCTTTGCAGTAAAGGAGTCATCGTTGGTTAGGAGTATTTCCAATTTTTTCTTCATAGCTCCACAAATTTAGTTAAAATGGGAAAAATTTGTAAATTTGCCGCGCTGAAAATTCTAATAACTAATAATAAAATGGGTAAAATTAAAGTTGGTATTAACGGTTTTGGCCGCATTGGCCGTCTGGTTTTCAGAGCCGCACAGGAAAGAGATGACATTGAGATTGTTGGAATAAACGATCTTCTGGATGTTGACTATATGGCATACATGCTCAAGTATGACACAATGCACGGACAGTTCAACGGAACTATTGAGGTATCTGACGGTGCTTTGGTAGTTAACGGTAATCGTATCAGAATCACTGCAGAGATGGATCCTGCAAACCTGAAGTGGAACGAGGTTGGTGCTGAGTATGTTGTAGAGTCTACAGGTCTCTTCCTTACTAAGGAG
>CAMHRD010000040.1 GCA_946187365.1 uncultured Bacteroidales bacterium | reverse complement strand
TCCCAGTATATTAACCCAGCATTCACCTACACCGGAATCCAGCATTGCCCACTTGACATAGATAAGGTAGTACTGCCTTATAGGGAATATCTGTGCAAAGCCCTGCATAGGAGGAATCATCATCTCCACAGGGAATGTCATTCCGCTCATTGAGATTCCGAGAACCGAGTAGAGTGATGCAGCGCTGAGTGCGTCTCTTAAAACCGGGAAGAGCCCAATGAAGAAGATTCCAACTGCGTGAGAACTTAACACCAATAGGATTACAGTAAGAATCATAACCCAGAAGGGACCCATAAGCGGGTATCCCAATATCTTGTAAGCCAATACTTCAAATGAAACTCCAAGAATGGTGTAGATTATGAAGTATGGCAACAATTTACCTATCAGAGCATTTATGATACTTCCTCCGGCAGTCTCCAAGAGTTCCGGAGTGGTCTTCATCTTGAGTTCAAAACCAATGGTGAATACAGTCATCACTATTATGCAGAGAGAGAGTATGCCCGGCCAAAGTATTGAAATCAAGTAGATTGCATAACTGATGTAAGGGTTGCAGATGCTGTGAGTATCTATTGTGATAGGCTGCAGTTGGGCCATAATCATCTGCTCGTCAACTCCTTTGGCTCTGAGGGTTGCTCTTCTTACGCCGGCGTTGAGCACGTTGGCCATGGTAAGAAAGTTCTTGTAGGCCAGCGTTCCCGGAACCATGTAAGCTTCAGTGTAGTAGCAGGGCAGGGTAGGGCGGAGTCCGTTCACCGCATCTCTGTAAAGGCCATCTGGAAACTCTATGAAACCATAGATTTCACCTCTTTGCATAGCCTCCCTTGCCTCTTTGAAACTGGAGAAACTCTTTACAATCTTTATTCCCTGGAGGGCGTCTATCTGCTTTATGGCAGAGCGTGAAATGTAGGAGTTGTCCAGATCCACCACACCTACCGGAACCTTCTGAGGCAATCCCTCACGCATTAAGGTCAAAAGGAAAACTGCGCTGAAAGCCAAAACCAATATGGTGCCGTACAGGTAGATAGGCCTGCTGCGCATAATCTTATCCTCACGGCGGAAAACCTTGAGGATGCAGTTTAACATATTGGTTCTGCCGCTCATTTTACTTGATTAAGGCGCTCATACCAACTCTCAGATTTGCAATAGGTTGAACAGGTCTGGCCCTAACCTCAAAGGTCTTTGCGTCAAACTCTCCTGAGACTTTGGTAGGTTTCCAAGTGGCATAGGATGCCATAACGTTTATGAAGTAGACTTTTGCCTTGTAAGTTGAACTGCCCAATGCAGGAATCCAAACATTTATCTCACTTCCCACGGTTATTCCCTCCAGCAAATCCTCTCTAACATTGAAAGAGAACCATACATCATTCATATCTGTAACTGTCATAATCGGAGCACCTTGGCCTACAAGTTCTCCAACCTTAGGGAATACCTCGGTAACAATTCCGGTTACAGGAGAAACCAGATTGATTTCATCTATGTAGGAATTGACCTGATTTACGCCTGCGTGAGCTGCGTCCACCGCTGCCTGAGCAGCTATACGGTCCTCTCTCTGAGCACCGTGGCAAGCCATATCGTACTGGCTCTTTGCAGCCTTTTCCGTAGCAACGGCTGCATCATACTGAGCCTTTGCCTCATCTCTCTTCTGAGCGGAGACAACCTCCTGCTTGTAGAGGTTCTCAACTCTCTGGTAAGATTTGCGTGCAATATCCAATCCAACCTGTGCCTTCTGCCACTGCTCATAGGCTCCCTGAACCAACTCCTCTCTGGCTGAACCTGAGGCTTTTGCACGCTGTGCCTCAGCCGCTCTGGACTGAGCGTTTGCCTGGATGAGTTTTGCTTGAATCTCAGGGCTGTCCAACATTACAACAACCTGACCTTTTGAAACGGAATCTCCCTCGTCAAAGAGAAGTTGAGAAACTCTTCCGGCAATCTTTCCGGAGACTCTGTACTCCTTTGCCTCAACGGTTCCCTGAAGGGAAACTTTTCCCGGCTTCTTGGAGGTGAGTATTCCAATTACAACCAAAACTATAATCAGCAGAAGAAGTGCTGCCAATCCTATCAGCAAACTGACGGTTGATTGCTCTAACTTTTTCATAATATATCTCTCTATTTATTATTCAAATTACTGATTCCCACTGCTTTCTTAAGATAAAGCTCACACATTCTGACCTCTATTCCGGCATCTATCTTATCTGAATTTGCACTGATCCAGGCAGTCTGAGCAGCAAGAAGATCACTTACTGAAATAAGCCCCTCCTTGTATGAGAGTTCTGCAAGACGGAGGTTTTCCTCTGCCGCAGCAATGTTGCTCTTTGCGCTTTCCAACTTTCTGTTGGCCTCTCTGACTTTGAAGTTGGCCTGTGTAACCTGCAGGTTTATAAGCTCTTTAGCCTCCTCAATCCTGTAGCCTACAATCTTCTCCTCACTCTTTGCACTGCGAAGCGTATAGACTCTGTCTCCAAAATGGAAGATAGGGATTGTAACCGCAACGCCTGCAGTGAACATTCCCTTAAACTTGTTTTCAAATCCGTTGAATGTGTTTGGATTTGTCATAAGGTAGTTTGCAGAAGCAATAATGTTTGGCATAAAGCGGCTTCTTGCAATGTTGACCTGACTGTGACTTATCTTTTCCAGTTGCTCCAACTGGCGTATTTCCACGCGGTTGTCTATAGCTCTTGCAATGTCATAACCCTCTGCAAGTTCCTTGGCGTCTGTCTGTTGAATATCCTCGTCTGCAAGTGAAAAGTCTCCCTCCAAAGGGAGTCCGCAAACGCGGAACAGGGCCATCTTTGAGAGTGCAACTCCGTCTGTTGCCCTTGTGAGAGCAAGGTTGGCTTCATTGAGTTTCACTCTAACGTTGAGCAGATCTCCCTTGGTGGCAACGCCCTCGTCTACAGCGGCTTGCACATGCTTTTCCAGGGTTGAAAGAAGTTCAGTGTATTTCTCCGCCAACTTCTTTTTATTGATGAGTGAGACTGTTGTCCAATATGCCTGGTCTACGGAAATAATCAACTCCTCCTGCTCGTTCTCCTGCTGAAGTTTTGCAACCTCCTCACTGCTTTTTGCCATATTGTAAAGTTCTCTGACCTTGCCTCCCATAAAGATAGGCTGAGTGAAACCTATACCTGCGGCAAAAACATTGTGGACATCAAAACTCATCTCACTCTTAGGAAGATAGGCATATTGCTTCCAAAGAATTTTCTCCGGATTCTTCTTTGGGTCAAACGGAACGCCGTCTGCATCCAGAGGAACCGGTTGCCCCTCTATTACTGTCCATTTGTTGGATACCTGATCTGCAGTAAAGCCAAAGGAGCCGTCTGCCATTTTGCTGCCTACCGGAAGCAGGGCGTCCTGGCTCAAAAGAGAGATGCTCTTCTGATTCCAGGTATATGAACCAACAGCCTGAAAACTAGGAAGAAATTGAGTAAAAGCCGCTTTTCTCAAATTCTCGGCAGCGTTAATCCTCTCCTGAGCAATCTTCATGCTCTTACTGTTTTCAAGCGCAAACGCCTCATACTCCTTCAGAGTATAGGTCTGTGCAAACGCATTGTAGAAAAAGATAGTAGCCAAAGCTACCATTAACAACCTCTTCATAATTAATCCACCTTTTCCGGTTTGTTATAATCGTTGGGCAAAAGTTTGGGAGTCACATCCCCATAGCTCCAACAACCTTTGTGGCGTCCTTCATATCCAAGAGCAGCATAGTGTGCCTGAATAAGTTTCATATCTTTATTGGGATCATCTGAAGGCCAGAATCTTACGCCTGTTATCAGCCTCTTTGTCTTATAGTCCCAGCCTCCAAGGTAAATAGGAAGGTTGCAGGCTTTGGCTATAACCAGAAATCCCTTTTTCCATTTATCCGTCTTCTTGCGTGTTCCCTCCGGAGCAATAGCAAGAATCATTCTCTCCGCTTTCTGAAGAGCCTCAATATTGTGCAATGCAACATTCGCTCCACGGCTTCTGTCTACCGGAACTGCGCCCATTTTTCTTAGCAGCCATCCCAGAGGCCAGAAGAAGAACTCCTTCTTAATCATAATGTTAGGCGTTCTTCCAAGAATCTTCATTCCGCACCAGGCTATCACAAAATCTACAACTGATGTATGAGGGACTCCCAGCATAATGCACTTCTTCTCCTCTGGGGCACTGCCAATGGCTTTCCACCCCATCATCTTGTAAATCAGTTTAGATAATCCCATCTTACGCTACGCTTTCATCTGCCGTTCTCTCCTCCAGAACCACCTCTTCTCTCAGGTTCTGCATAATGAAATCCTGGCGGTCCGGAGTGTTGTTTCCCATATAGAACTCCAACATCTGGTGTATGGAGTCATCCTTGTTTAACCTTATGGTATCCAGGCGGATATTCTCACCTATAAACTCCTTGAACTCTTTGTCTGATATCTCTCCCAAGCCTTTGAAACGGGTAACCTCACTTTGAGCGCCCATCTGGTCTATGGCCTTGAGTTTCTCCGTCTCGGAGTAGCAGTAGTGAACGTCAAAACTGTTGTCCTTCCTCTTCTTCCTCACTCTAAAGAGCGGAGTCTGAAGTATATAGAGGTGGCCTCTTCTTATAAGTTCCGGGAAGAACTGAATGAAGAAGGTCAGAAGCAGCATTCTGATGTGCATTCCGTCCACATCTGCATCCGTTGCAATTACAACCTTGTTATAACGCAGATTGTCTATATCCTCCTCAATATCAAGGGCTGCCTGCAGCAGATTCAACTCTTTGTTATCATTGTCATAGATAACCTTCTTACTGCTGCCGTAGGTGTTCTTTGGTTTACCTCTTAATGAGAAGACTGCCTGAGTATCAGAGTTGCGGGCCTTTGAAACGGTACCGCTTGCGGAGTTACCCTCAGTGATGAAGATTGTGGTCTCCTCAGAGAGAGGATCATTATCCGTATAGTGAATCTTGCAGTCTCTAAGTTTCTCATTATGAATCATTCCCTTCTTGCTCCTCTTGCTCTTGAGCACGGATGCAATCTCCTTTCTCTCCTTCTCTGAAGAGATAATCTTCTTCTGCATAGCCTCTGCCACCAGAGGATTTTTGTGAAGGTAGTTGTCCAGTTCAGATGCCAGAAAGTTCCCGATGAATGTACGGATAGGAATACCTCCTCTCTCATCAGTATCTGTCTTTGTGGAGTTTAGGAAGGTCTTGGTCTGATTTGCAAAGCCCGGCTCTCCAATGCGGATGGCCACCGCTGCAACTATAGACTCTCTAACATCCTTAGGATCATAATCTTTTTTAAAGAACTCCTTTATGGTCTTTGCCGCCATCTCTCTGAAGGCGCTCAGGTGAGTTCCGCCGTGGTAGGTGTTCTGGCCGTTCACAAAGGACCATATATTTTCTCCCGATTCGTTTCCGTGGGTGATAACAACCTCTATATCATCTCCTTTGAGGTGGATAGGGGGATAGAGCGGCTGCTCTGTCATGTTATCCATTATAAGATCCAGCAGTCCGTTCTTGGAGTGGTATGTGGTCTTGTTGAAGTGGATTGTAAGGCCGGTATTCAGGTATGCGTAGTAGTGGAGCATCCTGTCTATGAACTCCAGGTTGTAACTGTAATTCTCATAGAGTGTAGGGTCTGCGGTGTAACGGATAAGGGTTCCGTCCTTCTCCTGGGTGTTTTCCAACTCTCCTGTCTTTTTGAGTTTTCCCTCTTCAAAGTATGCGTAAACGCTCTTACCGTCTCTCCAGCTCTGTGCGTAAAACTTTGTAGATGTTGCATTTACGGCTTTTGCTCCCACACCGTTCAAACCTACAGATTTTCCGTATGCTGCGGAGCCGTACTTTCCGCTGGTATTTATCTCGCCCATAGAGATTACCAGAGACTCCAAAGGAATACCTCTTCCGTAATCCCTTACAGATACCTCTTTGCTCTCCTCGTCCAACGTTATATCTATCACCTTGCCGTATCCCATATTGAACTCGTCTACGGCGTTGTCTACAATCTCCTTAAAGAGAACATAAATTCCGTCATCCGGTGCGCTGCCGTCTCCGAGCTTCCCCAAATACATTCCCGGTCTTTTCCTTAAGTGGTCTGCCCATTCAAGGTGTTGGATATCTTCCTTACTGTAATCGCTCTTATTCACTTCTTTGCTCATGTCAATCTTAGGCCTTAGTGCCTAATCTGCAAATTTACAAAATGGAGGTTTTCTTTCAAAAAATGTGCAAAAAGAGGTGCGGCCCAACCTCAAGTTGGGTCAACTCTGATACAGTTTTGGTCTTTTGGGGAACTGTTACTTCATCTTGGCAAGAGCCTCTCTGAGGTTCTTGAGGGCGGTAGAAGGGTCATTGTAGATACAAGGGCCGGTTGCACAGCCACCCTCACAGGCCATTACCTCCACAAAAGGAGTAGGGGCCTTTCCGGTTGCAGCGTATGCACGTAGTAGGGCTACGTTTTTCTTATCCAGATTAGCAATGGCGGTAGCATTAACCTGCTCGTCTTTCAAAATATACTTTACCGCTCCAATAACTCCGCCGCTTTGGGCAAAGCCGTGGGCCTCCTTGTAAGACTGCACCTCCGGAACAAAGGATTCAACCTTCTCAAAGTCTATGTGAAGACCAGCAAAGACACTTCCTATCTCCTCAAAGGTGAGGGCAATGTCTGTGTTAGGGTTGTCTCTTACCTCCTTCTTCTTGGCAAGGCAAGGGCCAATGAATACAACCTTTGCGTTAGGGTGTTTCTTCTTGGCTATGAGGGCGGTATAGAACATAGGGGAGCCTGTGGTGGAGACGTGCTCGGCCATCTGAGGTATGTGCTTGCGTACAAGCTCTATCCAGGAAGGGCAGCAACTGGTTGTCATAAAGGATTTTCCCTCCTTTATTCTCTCCATAAGTTCCTCTGCCTCTCTTGAGGTGGTCTCCATAGCGCCCTGGGCTACCTCTATAACGTCCTTGAATCCAAGGGATTTGATTGCTCCGTAAACTTTCTCTGTGGGCACTCCCTTAAACTGGGAGAGGATTGCAGGTGCCACAATTGCCACCATCTCGGTTCCGTTCTTAAGCCCCTGCAGTACGTCAAAGATCTGTGATACCTCAAAGATGGCTCC
This sequence comes from uncultured Bacteroidales bacterium, assembly GCA_946187365.1. Lineage (GTDB taxonomy): Bacteria > Bacteroidota > Bacteroidia > Bacteroidales > UBA932 > Egerieousia. The sequence goes on along the minus strand of CAMHRD010000040.1, from coordinate 1,178 downwards.
GAACGGGCAGGCGTTTATGCACTTACCGCAGTAGATGCACTTGGATTTGTCTATGTGCTCAACTCCGCTCTCGTCTTTGCTTATGGCCTTAACCGGGCAGACCTCTTCACAAGGTACTGGTATATAAACAATTGCGTGATAAGGGCAACTCTGGTAGCACTTTCCGCAACTGATGCACAGATCGTGATTAATCTCCGCCTTACCCTCACTGTTAAACTGTATGGCATCCTTAGGGCAGTTCATATAGCACATACGGGCTACACATCCGCGGCAAAGGTTTGTGATTTCGTAGTTTGTCTTTACGCAAGAGGAGCAGGCCTCGTCCACAACGCACATCAGGTGATCCTTGCTGTGAGGGTCGTTTCTCTCCAGGGCTGTCTTAGCAAACCATGACAGTGGGGTGAGTTCATCCTTCTCGTCAAAGCCCATAAGAGGAAGGCTCTTGTATCTCCAGATTGCCCTCTCTTTGTGAACGCAGCAGCGTCCCATAACATTCTTACCCTTAGGACTTAACTTAATAGGCAGACGGTCTATCTCAGAGACCAGCCTATCCTCGCTCCACATCTCTACGAGTTTGGCCAGAAGTTCCTGGCGCACAATCATCACGTTATTATAAAATGCCATATATCAACAGATAAAATAGAATAAACAAAATAACCTCTCGGCGCACAAATGTAGCAATTGACTACCTGAATACAAAATAAACCGCCCCAATCAGTAAACAGAAAGCAATCAGGTGGTTATAGTTGAAACTCTGGGTACGGAAGAATATCAGCGCAAAGATTACGAACACTGCAATTGATATAACCTCCTGAATCACCTTCAGTTGCACAAGCGTGAAGGGGCCTCCCAACTCCTTGAATCCAATCCTGTTTGCCGGTATCATAAACCAGTATTCAATAAATGCTATTCCCCAGCTGATCAGCACAATACCCGCCAATCCCCAACTAGGAAGCAATGTATTTGTCTTAAACTTCAACTGACCGTACCAGGCCAACGTCATAAAAGTGTTGGAAACCACCAACAACAAAATAGTAAGCAACGCCCTGCTCATCGTAAACAAATTTTATTCAGATTTTCAGCCCGCAAAAATAGACAAATTGTTTGCATATTGAATATCTGTTATCCTTGGCCTTGAGACTTAGGGGTTTGGCCGGGGAGGGCAGGGGAGATGTTGA